>NZ_AKIM01000012.1:0-16781 GCF_000300695.1 Italian clover phyllody phytoplasma str. MA1 | reverse complement strand
AAGAAAGGCACATGCCAAACTAACCTATAAATTGTTGCCTCAGCTTGTTCTTGTCGCCAACCAAAGTTAAAAGAAAAAAAACATGCTTTTTTTAAAGAAATATTGTGATATAATTAGTAAACATTATATATAATATTTATTGAAATAAGATAAAAATTCATTTTAAAAATTTATGAAAAATAAAGGATTTAAAAGGTTATTTTATGAACCCAAACATTATTGAATTTAAAAAAAAATTAACGACTTTAGAGGATCAAATTAAAACAGATATTCAAACTATTAACGATATTAAACAGTTATACCAAGCCGAAGTAGAATATATTGGTAAAAAAGGTCAAATAGCCGTTTTATTGAAGGAATTAAGAAATTACTCTTTAGAAGAAAAAAAAACCATCGGGAAAGCTATTAATCTTTTAAAACAAAAAATAAACACTTTATTTCAAGAAAAAAGATATGTTTTAGAACAAGAACAATTAAACCAACAATTAAAAGAAGAAAAAACGGATATTTCCTTACCTTCTTTTCAATTACCGGTAGGAACCATTCATCCTTTAAATAAAATCCTCGAACAAGCGGAAGACTTTTTTTTAGGCATGGGTTATTCTATTTATGATGGTAAAGAAATTGTGAGTGATTTGTATAATTTTGAATTAATGAATATTGGTAAAGAACATCCAGCAAGAGACATGCAGGATTCTTTTTATTTAAATATTAACCCTCAATCGCTCTTAAGAACCCACACTTCTTCTATCCAAATTCAAGCTATGTTAGCAAGTAATTCCCAACCTTTAAAAGTTATCTCTTATGGCAATGTTTTCCGTAGAGATAAAGATGATGCGACTCATAGTCATCAATTTACCCAATTAGAGGGCTTTGTTATTGATAAACACACTACTTTAATGGATTTAAAACAAACTATTATTATGTTTATGCAATACATTTTCGGTCCAGAACAGAAATTATTATTCCGTCCTTCTTATTTCCCTTTTACTAATCCTAGTTTCGAAGTTGATCTAATTATCAAACAAAAAGGCGAAAAAGACGTTTATTTAGAAGTTATGGGAGCAGGGCAGATTCATCCCGAAATTTTAAAAAACGGTGGTTTTGATCCAGAAATTTTCCAAGGTTTCGCTTTTGGGATCGGTATCGAAAGAATCACAATGTTAAAATACGGTATTAAAGATATTCGTCATTTTTATAATAACGATATGCGTTTTTTAAAACAATTCGCTAAATAGTTTTTATCATCTTTTTTTAATCAAATAATTTACTAACAAGGAGTTATCTTATGATAATTAACGAAAATATCTTAAAAAAATATCTTTTCCCACTGCCCAATGATTTAAAAGATTTAGTCAATAACCATATTATTGAAGTTGAATCCACAGACCTTATTAACCCTAACCAAGAGTTAATTATAGGGGAAATAGTACAATTTGAAAAAATACCTCAGACAGCTAAACTTAATTTAGTGCAAGTTAATATTGGTAAGGAAGTTTTATCTATTGTTTGTGGAGCTTCTAATTTAGCGGTCAATAAAAAAGTAGTAGTGATCCAAAGTGGGTCTTATTTAGATGCTATTAAAACGACTATTGAGAAAAAAAACCTTTGCGGGGTCGAATCTAACGGTATGATTTGTTCCGCTGAAGAAATCGGTTTAAATCTGAAATATTTAACAGACCAAGAAAACAAAGAAGAGGGGATTTTACTGTTAGGTGATGACTCTCAAGTAGGACAATCAGCTCTAGAATATCTTAAATTACAAGGTTCTTTTATGGAATTAGCTTTAACACCTAATAAAGCGGAGTTATTGTCTCATATTGGTTTTGCGAAAGATTTAGCCGCTATTTCTAGGCCCAAACAACATCTTAACTTTATCGCCCCTTCTTATGAACCTATTCGCGAAGAACAAGAAGTTAACCCTTTTCAAGTGAAAATCAATAACGATCATTGTTGGGAATATAATCTACGTTATTTAACGGATGTGAAAGTGACTACTAGCCCTTTATGGTTAAGAAATATTTTAAATACCAGTCATATTAAACCAGTTAATAATGTAGTGGATATTATGAACCTAGTCATGATCGAATATGGCATTCCTATCATCACTTTTGATGCTAGTGATTTAAAAAAACCCACTATTGAAATTAATCAAGCTCTTTCAGGACAAAAAGTGGTTGATGCTGAGAAGAACGAATATCTTTTAAACGAAGAAGATATAGTGATTACCAACGATAAAAAAATTATTTCAGTAGCGGGAATGATTAATTCCGCTGAATACAACATTAATCACCAAACGCGAGAAATAATTCTTTCCACAGCTGCTTTCCAAACAGAAAATGTTTTTCAAACGAGTAAAAGGTTAAATATTCAAAACGAAAACGCTTTACGTTTTAAAAGAGGGATTGATCAAGCATTATTAAAAGAAGCTTTAGATAAAGCGACTTCTTTATTACAAGAATTAACTTCAGTTAAAGTAAACCAAAAAATGGTTTCTTCTCATCTGAAAACACGTCAAAACCCTGTTTTAAATTTCTCTTTAGAAAAGATTAATAAAAAAACTGGGATTAATTTTTCCTCCCCAGAAGTCATAGATATTTTAACTAAATTAGATTACCAAATTAAAACTTCAGAAAATAACGTTTTTCAAGTGGTTGGTCCATCTAGACGTTATGATGCGGAAATTTATGAAGATGTTATCTCTGATTTAGTTCGTATTCGTGGTTATAATGATATGGACGTTTCAGAAAAAAGCCAATATAAAACTATTGGTTTAAGAACTAACCGTCAACAAGGTTTATATAAATTAAGAAATTTATTAGCTAATTTAGGTTTTATGGAAGTAAAAACTTATAGCTTATTAAACGAAACCCTTTTTAAAATGTTTTCTGATAGTCAAGAGTATGTTTCAGTAACTAAACCTATCTCGAAAGAAAAAACCATTTTAAGGCAAAATTTAGCCGCTAATATGACAGAAGTCTTAAGTTTTAATCAAAAAAATAATAACCTAAATAACGCTTTTTTTGAAATTGGTAAAGCTTATTATGCCGACCGAGAAATCATGCATTTATCTTTAGGTTTAAGTGGGTTATTTTTCAATTCCAGTTGGTTGAAAAAAGATATCGAAAGTTCTTTTTTTGTGTTAAAAGGGGTCTTGGAAAGAATTCAACTCTTTTTAAACATAGATTTAAAGTTAGTAAAAACTAAGGAATATGCGAACCTTCACCCTGGTAGACAAGCTAATATTGTCCTAGATAAGGAAAAAATTGGTTTTATTGGCGAGATACACCCTAATGTTAATAATGCTTATCATCTGAAAAAAAGTTTCCTTTTAGATATCACTTTAAAAGATAGCTTTTTTGATGAACCAAAGACCATCGTTTTTCAAAATATTAATAAATTCCCTTCTATCACTAGAGATTTAAGTTTTTTAATTAAACAAAAATACACTTTTGAAGAAGTATCTTTATTTTTAAAACAAGAAGTATCAGATATTTTAGTCAAATACGAACTTTTAGATCTTTATCAAAATAAAGATTTATCGACTGATGAATATTCCTTATCTTTCAGGTTTACTTTTAAAGACGATCAACAAAGTTTACAAAAAAACAATGTTGAAAAAATAATGACTAAAATAGAAGATAAATTAAAACAATCTTTTCAAGTCCAAATCAGATAAGGTGGTTCATTTGTTTGCGTAAAGGAATTATAATTGAATTTTTAACTAAAGATTATGTTATTGTCGATCTAGAAACTAAAAAAAAAATTCATGCCCAAGTTAAAGGAAAAATACAAAATATTAAAAATAATTCTGATACTGCGGATTACTCCAAAATAAAAGTGGGCGATATAGTCATGTTTGAACGTAAAAAAAACCAATTTTTAATTGATAGCATTGTTCCCCGCACTAACGAATTGCAAAGACCTAGTATCGCTAATATCAACCAAGTCTTTTTAGTCTTTTCTTTGGCAAATCCGAAGTTTCATTTTAAATTATTAGATAAATTTTTAATTATTTTGCAAAGATTCCGTTTAAAAATAATTTTAATTTTTACTAAAACAGATTTAGTGGAACCATCCAAAATAAATCTTTTAAAAGAAAAAATATCTTATTATGAAAAATTTTATCAGGTTTTTTATGTTACTAAAACTAATAAAAAGGGTTTAGATGTTTTATGCCCTCTTTTCAAACAGCAAGTCACCATTTTAGCCGGACAAACCGGAGTAGGTAAATCTACTTTATTAAATTCTTTAACTTCGCTTAATTTAAAAACTCAAGAAGTGTCTAAACATTTAAGTAGAGGGAAGCATACTACCAAAAACTCGAAATTGTTTTTTTTCCATGAAGGATATATAGCGGATACTCCTGGTTTTTCGAAACTAGATTTATCAGAAATTAAAGTTGAAGAAATTAAAAATTTTTATAATGATTTTGTCCTTTTATCTGAAGAATGTTTTTTTGGTTATAGTTGTTTACATATTAATGAGAACAAATGTAAAGTTAAAGAAGCGGTAGAAAATAGTTCTATTCCTCTAAAAAGATATAATAATTACCTTTCTTTTGTAGAAGAAATTAAGAACAAAAGAACCAAATTTAAACATAAAACATGATAATTTTCGGATTTTACTTTTTTTTGATCATAAAGATTAAAATAAAGGTAAAATGATATCAGAAACTCATTTTTTAATTAAGAAAGTTGTTTATTGATATGAATTTTGATAAAATTAACCAAAGACAAAAAAAAATACGTAATTTTTCTATTATCGCTCATATAGACCATGGAAAATCGACTTTAGCGGATAGGATTTTAGAAATAACTAATACCATTGAAAAAAGGTCGATGAAATCTCAATATTTAGATTCGATGGTTTTAGAACAAGAACGTGGTATTACTATTAAATTAAATTCAGTGGAAATTCTTTATCAAGCGAAAGATGGGGAAGAATATATTATGCATTTAATTGATACCCCAGGACACGTGGACTTTAGTTATGAAGTTTCACGTGCTTTGGCCGCTTGTGAAGGGGTTTTATTAATAGTAGACGCTTCGCAAGGAATTCAATCCCAAACCTTATCCAACGTTTATTTAGCTTTAGAAAATAATTTAACCATTATTCCGGTTTTAAATAAAGTAGATTTACCCAACGCTGATGTAGAAAAAACTAAATTAGCTATTCAAGATACATTAGGGCTAGATACAAATACTATTATTTCCGCTAGTGGTAAAACTGGTTTAGGAGTGGCGGAAATTTTAGAACAAATCATTACTAACATCAAACCACCTCAAGGGGATGCTGCTAAACCTTTACAAGCCTTAATTTTTGATTCCACTTTTAACACTTTTAAAGGAGTTATTCCTTATATTAGGATTGTTAACGGCATAGTTAAAAAAGGCGATAAAATCCGTTTTATGGAGAGTAAAGCTGTTTATGAAGTAATTGAAGTAGGTATTTTTAACCCTCATCCTTTTAAAAAAGATTTTTTAGCATCAGGCGATGTAGGTTATCTAACTGCTTTTATTAAAAATATGGACGCTGTGAGAGTGGGAGATACCATTACTTTACAAAAACACAATAATGCAGAAGCTTTACCAGGTTATCATCAAATCAATCCTGTAGTTTTTTGTGGACTTTATCCAGCGGATACAAGTAAATACGAAAGTTTAAAAGAAGCTTTACAAAAATTAAAATTAAACGATTCTTCTTTACTTTATGAAAAAGAAAATTCTAATGTTTTAGGTTCTGGTTTTAGGATTGGTTTTTTAGGCCTTTTACATATGGAAATTACCCAAGAAAGAATTGTTAGAGAATTCGGTATCGAAGTAATTATTACCGCTCCTTCGGTAATTTTTAATGTTTTTACTAAACAAAATAAAAAAATTATTATTGATAATTTAAACAAATGGCCTAATAACCAATCTATCGAAAGAGTAGAAGAACCTTATATTAACGCTTTTATTACTTGTCCGGAAATGTATATTGGAGCAGTCATGGAAATTTCTCAAAATAAAAGAGGCCAATTAGAGAATATTCAATATTTAAACGATCAAAGGGTAACTCTGAATTATCTATTACCTCTTTCCGAAGTCATTTATAATTATTTTGATAAATTAAAATCCGCGACTAAAGGTTATGCATCTTTTGATTATCAATTAGATAATTATCACCCTAGTAAATTGAAAAAAATGGATATTTTATTAAATTCTGAAGTAGTGGAAGCGTTGTCTTTCATCGTACATGAAGATTTCGTTTATAACAGAGGGAAAGCTATTTGTCAAACTTTAAAAACCATGATTCCCAAACAAATGTTTGAAATTACAATTCAAGCAGCTGTAGGGAAAAAAATTATCACCAGAGAAACGATTAAATCGATGCGTAAAAACGTGATTGATAAATGTTATGGCGGTGATGTTACTAGGAAGAAAAAACTTCTTTCCAAACAAAAAGAAGGTAAAAAGAAAATGAAAACAATAGGAAGAGTTAAATTACCTCAAAAAGCCTTTTTAGCTATTCTTTCGGCCAACGACATTTAAGATTTAAATTGTCTCTTAATAACTTAACAAGACCAAAGGTTATTTAATTTATTCAAAAGAGGTTGAAAAACATGAGCAATTTAATCGAATTAAAAAACATTAATAAAGTCATTGATAATCAAATTATTTTAAAAGATATTAACTTAGAAATCAAAACTAATGAATTTGTGACTTTATTAGGTCCTTCAGGATGTGGAAAAACCACTATTTTAAAAATTATAGGTGGTTTTGATGATTTTAGTAGCGGAGATGTTCTTTTCAACAATAAAAGCATTGTTGATGTGCCACCGCATAAAAGATTAATTAACACTGTCTTTCAAAAATACGCTTTATTTCCTCATTTAAATGTTTTAGAAAATATCGCTTTTGGTTTAAAAATAAAAGATTTAAATTATGAAACTAACCAAAAAATCAAAGCTTTAAAGATTAAAACTCAAAGAGAGATGAACGTTTTAATTGAAAATTATCAAGAAAAAATAATGGCTAAAACCGCCTCTAAAAAGACTTGGTTACAACGCTGGTTCAAAGTGGGTTTTGCACCAGAAATCAAAGCATTAAAACAAGAGTTAAAAGAAAAAATAAACCTGATTAATCAAGAACACCAAAAAAAATTAAATCTTTTAAAAAAAGACCTTTTAACTTATCAAGAAAAAGACGCTTTTATCAAAAAGACTGTTTTGCATTATTTAAAATTAGTTGGTTTAAAGGGGTTTGAAAATAGAGATATTAACCATTTATCAGGCGGTCAACAACAAAGAGTCGCTATCGCGAGAGCTTTGATTAATAAACCCAAAGTCTTATTGTTAGACGAACCTTTAGCGGCTCTGGATTTAAAATTAAGGCAAGAGATGCAATACGAACTAAAAGAAATTCAAAGAAATTCTGGGATTACTTTTATTTTTGTGACACACGACCAAGAAGAAGCTTTGGTTTTAAGTGATAAAATCGTAGTTTTAAAAAAAGGCGAAATTCAACAAATAGGCACTCCCCAAGATATTTATAACGAACCAGCGAATAAATTTATCGCCCAATTTATTGGGGAATCTAATTTAATTCCTGGAGTGATGAAAAAAGATTTTTTAGTGTGGTTTGACGATAAAGAATTTGTTTGTGTAGACCGTGGTTTTGATGAAAATCAAAAAGTAGATGTAGTAATTCGTCCGGAAGATATTGATATTATCAAATGGGAAGATGGTTTAATCCAAGGGATAGTCCAATCGGTTTTATTTAAAGGAGTTCATTGGGAAGTAATTATTAACAATAAACATCGTAATTATTTAATCCATACAACGGATTTTGTGCAAGTGAATAGCAAAGTAGGGATTACTTTCAATCCAGAAGATTTACATATTATGGAAGTATGGTAAACAAATATGTCATCCTCACGCGCCAACAAAACAAATAAAATTTATAAATGGTTGTCTTTGCCGTACTTTATCATTATTGTTTCTTTAGTGATTGTGCCTCTTTTAATTATTTTATTTGATTCCTTTCAACAATATAACGAGCAAAAATTAGTCAAAATAGTTTTTACCACTGAATATTATCAAAATTTTTATAAGAATCTTACTTTTATTTATGTCTTATTGAGGTCGATTTCGATCGCTGTTATCGCTACTTTTTTAATTATCCTTTTATCTTATCCTTTGGCTTATATCATTTCTAAACGCCATGTCTTAATCCAACCGATATTAGTTTTATTGATTAATGGGACTATTTGGATTAATATGATTTTAAAAACCCAAGCTTTGGTGCAAATTTTTTCTTTAATGGAAAGGTGTTTCGGTATAAGGATTTTAGAAAGCGATATCGCTATGTTTATTGGTTATATTTACTTATTTTTACCTTATATGTTTGTTTCTATTTATTTGAGTATCGTGAAAATAGATCCGAACTTGGTGGAAGCGGCAAAAGATTTAGGAGCTAACGAAAAACAAATTTTTACTAAAATAATTTTCCCTTTGTCTTTGCCAGGGGTTTTAGCCGGAACTGTTTTAATTTTATTACAAATAGTTACCAATATTGTTGTACCTAAATATTTAGGACCCACTACCGTTACTTCTATTAGCGAACTAATTGAAAATACCACCTTTTTAAACGGGGATATAAAAAGTGCTTGTGTAATGGCAGTTAATTTAACTTTGTTAATGTTTTTAATTTTAACTTTTTTTAAAAAAAGTAACAAATATAAAGGTAATAATGATTATGCAAAAGAAAAATAAAACTAATTTTTCCTCTCTCTTTTTGATTTTGATGATGATCTTTATTTATCTTCCTATTATTTCCTTAATTATTTTTTCTTTTAATGAAAACGAAGGAAGAATAGCATCTTTAGTGCATTTTAACAAATTTGGGATTAAATGGTATTGTAAAATATTTCAAGATAATTCGATTAAATCCGCTGTTATAGTTACTTTTCAAATCGCTTTCTTATCGACCTTTTTTGCTACTATTTTTGGCACTTTAGCGGCTATTTCTTTAATGAATTATAAAAAGAAATGGCGTAAAGTGGTTTTAAATGTTAACCAATTGCCGATCATTATTCCGGAAATAATTAACGCTTTAGCGTTGTTTGTTTTATTTAGTTTTGTGGGTTTAACTAGTGGTTTTTGGCGTATGTTATTAGCTCATATTTCTTTTAGTGTACCTTATGTTTTGGTCACTGTTTACGCTAAATCCTCTACTTTAGATATAGATTCAATTGAAGCTTCTTATGATTTGGGCGCTACACCCTTGCAAACCATTATCAAAGTTTTTTTGCCTCAATTAAAAGGTTCGATGTTGGCTGGTGCGAGTATCGCTTTCGCTTTATCTTTTGATGATTTTATTATTTCTTATTTCGCTGGTGGAGCAGACTATCAAAATATATCCGCTTATATTTATAGTTTAAAAGGAACCGTTAATCCTACTATTAACGCTTTATCATCTATTTTAATTTTATTTGTGATAATTAAAATTTTATTAAATTATTTAAATTTAAGAAAAGACTCTAAAAAACATGAATAAAAAAAAATATCTTTTGTGGATCGGTCTTTTGATGGTCTTTTTTAACGTTTTTTATTTAGCATATAAAATAATGAGAAAAGACTCTTCTCATCCAGAAAAACAAACTATTATTTTGTTTAATTGGAGTGAATTTATAGAACCAAGTCTTATAACTGAATTTAACAAACAATCAACAAACTACGTCATTAAACAAAGTTTTTTTTCTTCTAATGAATTGGCTGTTAATAAAATTAAAGCCGGGGATAAATACGATATTGCTATTTTGAGCGAATACGCGATAGAAAAATTAAACAAAGAAGATCCGAATTTATTGGAAAAAATCGATTACGATAAAATTGATAAATTTAAAGAAAAAAAAGAAATAGATAGATTGACAAAAACATTTAAAGACGTATATGATAATAAATTACCTCAAAATATAAAACCTTACACGATTCCTTATTTTTGGGGAAATTTAGGTTTATTATATAATAAAGAAAAAATAAACAAGGATGAAATCCAAAATTGGAAAAATTCAATGATGAATCCGGAAAAGAAAATTTCTTTATATAATAATTCTTTTGAAGGTATTTTTATCGGTTTAAAGGCTACTGGCGGAAATATTCAAAACCCTACTTCAGTTCAAATCATTAAAGCTAAAAAGTGGCTATTAGAATTGAAAAAAAACAATAATAAATTATCTTTTGTTACTGATCAACTTCTTGATCAAATGAAAATCCAAGGCGAAGAAAAATACGATATTTCTTTAACTTATTCCGGCGACGCTAGATTCTTAATGAAACAAAATAAGAATTTAGAGTTTTATCCTTTTGATGAAGGTGACAAAAAAGAACAAGGTACCAATATTTGGGTTGATAGCATCGTGTTACCGAAAAATGCGAACACCAAAGGAGCTTATGAATTCATCAACTTCTTGTTGGACGAAAAAAATATAAGCAAAAACGCCGAATTTATCGGTTACGATTCGCCTTATAAGGAAACAAAAGATGGCGAATTAAAGATTGAAATAAAAGACGGCGATCAAATGTATCAATATAATAAAGAAATAAAAAAAGAAATAAATGATTCTTGGAATGAAATTTACGCTCACCCAAGACCACAAGATAATTATTTATTATTTATCAATTTATTCATTATCTTACTTCTGCTTTTATTCCAATTTATCAAATATTTTCGTAAAAAATAAAAAGGAGAAATATTAATTCATGAGCGCCGAAAATGTCATATACATTTAGTCAATTTCGTTTTGTTCATTTTCATGTTAATTTTTGCAATAAAAACAGTTAAAAAAACAAATTAATGGAAGAAAAAAATAAATTATTAGAAACCAATAATGCTTTATTGGAAGAAATAAACCAAAATTTAAAAACAAAAAATAATTTTCCCAATAATAAAAAAGACCCTTTAAAAGGGTCTTTTTTATCTTTATAACATTACAATAATCTTTTATATCAACAGGATTATTATATACCGGTTTTTTTAAAATTAGCTAATAATGATTTAGTATAAGGGTGTTGTGGATTATGTAGGATCGCTTTAGTAGAACCTTTTTCTACCACTTTGCCTCCGTACATAACGATAATATCATCTGCCATTTGAGAAACAACCCCTAAATCATGAGTAATGAACAAAATAGAGATCTTTTGTTCTTTTTTCAATTCATTCATTAAGTTTAAAATTTCTTTTTGCACGATAACATCTAAAGCAGTAGTCGCTTCATCAGCGATTAAAATTTTAGGCTCACAAACTAAAGCGATGGAAATCATAACTCTTTGGCACATGCCGCCGGATAATTGATAAGGATAGGATTCCATAATCATTTGGGGATTTTTAATTTTTACTTTACCTAACATTTCTAAAGCTTTATTATAAGCTTCTTTTTTGTTCATTTTACGGTGTAACATTAAAACATCCATTATTTGGTGTTTAATTTTAAAAACTGGATTCAGACTTGCCATAGGATCTTGGAAAATCATTGCTATTTCGTTGCCACGAATTTTCTGCATTTCTTGAGTGTCAAACTTAGAAATAACTTGTTTGTTAAAAACAATTTCTCCTTGGTGTATTTTTTGATTGGGTTCAAACAATTGTAAAATAGACATAGCTGTTTGACTTTTACCACTACCAGATTCTCCTACAATGCCTAAAGTGCGCCCTTCTTCCAATTCAAAACTAACCCCTTCCACCGCTTTGATGAAACCTTTTTGAGTTTGAAAATAAGTATGTAAATTATTAACTTTTAATAAACTCATGCTTTTTTGCCATCCTTTTGACTGGTTTTTTTATTTTTAACAGTACAAGCAACAAAATGATTAGGATACACTTCGTGCCAATCTAGATCTTTTTGACCTGATATGTATAAAAAAGAGACTTTATCAGTTTCATATGCAATTTTAAAATAATTTTCTTTTTCTGTTTCTAACTTAGGAATAGCGTTTAATAATTGTTTGGTATAAGGGTGTTGGGGATTTTTAAAAATTTTCTCTGTAGGCGCTAATTCCACTAACTTACCCAAATACATGACCGCTATACGATCGCTAATATAACGCGCTACTCCTAAATCATGAGTGATAAACAAAAAAGTCAATTGATATTGTTTTTTTAAATCATCCAAAAGGGTTAAAATTTGCTCTTGAATAGAAACATCTAAGGCTGAGACTATCTCATCACAAACGACAAATTTAGGCTTTAAAATCAAAGCTCTAGCGATAGATATCCTTTGTCTTTGTCCACCAGATAATTGATGAGGGAAACGATCATAAAAAGATAAATCAACTCCACATTTTTCCATTATCTGCAAAATCATCTTTTTATATTCATGATCATTTTTTCTTTTCACCATTTTATGAATCAATAAACCTTCGCCAATAATATCTCCTATTTTCAAATGAGGATTTAAAGAAGAAAAAGGGTCTTGGAAAATAATTTGTAAGTCTTTTCTCAATAAACATGTTTCTTTGTTGGATAAAAGCGTTAAATCTATTTCCTGTTCGTCGTTATAATAAAAAACATTACCCGAAGTAGGTTTTTCAATTTGTAAAATAGTTTGTCCTAAAGTTGTTTTTCCCGAACCAGAGCCGCCCACAACACTTAAAGTTTCTCCTTGAAAAACGGATAAATTAATATTATTATTAGCTTTTAAAACGATATTATTTTTTTTCAAAAAAGCCTTTTTTAAGTCAAAACATTTAGATAAATTTTGTGTTTTAATTAAAATTTTATTTTTTATCATTTTGTTCAAATCCTTTTTATTTGTTTAAATAAGACTTAAAACCACGTTTGTTTATTAAAAAGAAATCTTTTTAGAGGAACCAATTATCATTCTTTTATCATCCTCAAGACATCTTTTGGTTAGCCATCTTTTTCCGATTAGTTGAAAAAAAGATTTATTATTCTTGTTGTTCGTTTTTAGGGTCAAAATATTCTATCAAACCAGAACCTATCAAATTAAAAGATAAACACGTTAAAACGATCACAATGAAAGGTCCTAAAAACAGATAGAAATGCCATCTCATATCACTTTTACTGGAACTTAAAATACTTCCCCATTCAGGAATTTGTGGATCTAGTCCTAAACCGATAAAACCTAGTCCTGAAGCGGTTAGAATAGCAGATGACATACTTAAAGTAATTTGAATGATGAAAAAAGACGTTAAATGAGGCAAAACATGTCTAAAAATAATTTTGATATCGCTCGCCCCTAACGCTTTAGAAGTTTTAATAAAATCTTTTTGTTTTATTTTCATCGTATTAGCTCTCATCACTCTGATAAAAGAAGGAATACGAGAAATACTTAAAACAATCACTAACGAAGTCATGCTTTTATTTAAAAAGAACATAATTACGATAGCTAAAATAAAATCAGGAAAAACTACTAAAATATCACATACAAAATTAATCACAGTATCAAAAAATCCTCTAAAATAACCCGCCATAATTCCTAAACAAGAACCTATTATGCTACTTATTATAACAGAATAAAAAGCTATTTTTAAAGAAATTTTAGCTCCATATATAACTCTACTAAATAAATCTCTACCAGTGGAATCAGTTCCCATCCAATGGGTCCAACTAATTCCTTGTAAGCGTTTATAAGGTGATACATTAGGATTTTTGATAAAAGAAAAAAAAGGCATCACAAAAGATAATACAATTAAAAGGGTTAAAAATAAAGAACCAATTAAAATCTTTTTATTGCTTTTGATTGTTTTAAACATCGTATGAATCGATTGTGGTATTTTTTTTATTTTTAACATTTAAATTTGATTATCCTTTCTTTGAAAATTTATGTATTCAAACTTTTATTTATACGAGGATCTAATAAAGCGTAAGCAAAATCTAACAATAAGTTAAAAAGGCTAATAAATAAAGCTAATAAAATGATACTGCCTTGCAATACTAAATAATCTCTATTCTCGAATGATGAGATGATTAAACTTCCAATTCCTTTAATATTGAAAACGAATTCAGTAATTATAGCACCACCAATTAAATAACTAAACATTAAACCTATATGAGCCACAACAGGAATTAACGCGTTTTTTAAAGCATATTTAAACATAATATGATTTTGGCGCAATCCTTTAGCGTAAGCTGCTTTGATATAAGGTTGTTCTATTGTTTCTTTCATGCTGGTTTGAGTTATTTTAAAAACCGAAACACTCACGACTAAAGATAAACTTAAAACAGGTAAAATCATCGCTTGCAGAGTGTCAAAACCTGATCTAGGCAAATGAAACATTTTTCCTAAATATAATTGCATTAAAAAAGCGATAACAAAAGTAGGTGACGACATCACAAAAACAGAAAGACCGTTTAAAAGTAAGTTTTTTTTCTTACCTTGCCAATAAGACGAAAGAACTCCGAATAAAATGCCTAATAAAGAACCAAATAAAGTGCTCAATAACGCTAATTTAAAAGTGTTATTGAAAGCTTTAAAAAATAATTTTACGGCTGGTAATTTATCATTATAATACGATTTGCCGAAATCAAAATGAAAAAATATTTGTGTTAAGTAGTTGGTAAATTGTTTTAACAAAGACAAATCAAGACCTAAATCATGTTCTAAAACTTTTCTTTGTGCTGGGTTGCCACCTTTCAACCCTGTAATCGCACTAATAGGATCGCCAGGTATTAATTTAACGGTAAAAAAACTTATAAAAATAACAGATATAAAAATCATCATGTTATAACAAAATTTTTTTGAAATGTATTTTATCATTTTTTATCCTCAAAATTATTTTCTTATTTAAAAAAGAATGATGGTTTTTAACCCAAATATAAAAATATGTAATTCGGATTAAAACTCATTATTATTTTTTTATGCTAATTTTTTTATTTTTTCCCAATCTATTCTATAAAAAATATCACATGTAAAGTCTTTTATTTTAGAAGATTTTAAGAAGTATACTTTTCCTTCGTAAATAGGTATTACATAAACTTCATCATTTAAAATTTGTTGAACTTCTTTTACTAAAGTTGTATATGTGTCTAAATTGCTTGTTTTTTGAGCTTGTCTCAATTTAGAATCGATCACTTCGCCTTTAGATTTATCTATTGCATCACCTTGTTGAATGTGAGGGAAAGCATATTGAGAATCCTTTAAGAAATAATCACATAAAGCTTTGTGGCCGTAACCCATTTCATGCAATTCGCCTAATAAAACCATATTATAGGAAGAAGTAGGTTCTTTCGTTTCTGATAAAAAAGCATTAAAGTCAACGTCTTCTGTTGTAACATCAAAACCAGCTTCTCTTAAACTTTCTGCTATTTTATTAGGAAGTTGAAAGCTGTCTTTATTGTTGTAACCTAATTTAATTTTTTTATCTTCAGCTGATAATCCGCTTACTATTGTTTTAGCTGCGTCCATATCGTATTTGCGTTTAATTTGTTCATTGTGGCCAACTAAAAGGCTTGGAACGTAAGTATCTAAGGGTGTTCCAGGCAATTGTAAAGCAGAAATCATTGGAGGGAAATTTAAAGCTAAACTTATCGCTTGACGTGCTGGTTTTTTTGTGCGCGCTGCATTCATATAAATTTGCAAACCGTAAGCGTTTGCATTTTCTACTATTTCTAAACCTTTAAGTGTTTCGTTAAATATTTTTTCTTTTAAAGAATTAACTTGACTAGAGGGAACATCCACAGTTAAGTCAATTGTTCCTGATTCTAGTTCTTGTAAAGTGGTTTCAAATGATTTTTGAATTTTAATCATAATTTTTTTCAAACTTTCTTTGATGGCTTCTTTATTCCAATAATTTTCAAAAAGTTCCAAAAATATTTTGTCATCGCGTTCATAATTAACTAATTTATATGGACCTGCACCGACTTTAAAACCTTTATCGTTGTCAGCTTCAACTTCAGATTTACATAAAATTCTATATCTTTCGAAAACAGAAGTCCACCATAAAAGATCATTTTTAATTGTAACTTTTACTTTTTTATCATCTAAAACGTTCAAATCTTGAATCATATCTGAATAATCATTATTATTGTTGTTTATTCCTTTTTGAAGAGAATATACAATATCTTCGGTTGTTACAGGTTTACCGTTATGAAAAAAGATATCATCGCGAAGAGTAAAAGTAATTTCATTCCCGTCCTTAACCCATTTTTCAGCCAACCTACCAACTGTTTTTTTATTAACCTTATCCTCAACAATTAAAGTATCGTGAACAGCTAAATAAAGTTTTTCGGAAGTTGCAGAACTGGAATGTGTTTTGTTAGTCGGAT
This sequence comes from Italian clover phyllody phytoplasma str. MA1, assembly GCF_000300695.1. Lineage (NCBI taxonomy): Bacteria > Bacillati > Mycoplasmatota > Mollicutes > Acholeplasmatales > Acholeplasmataceae > Candidatus Phytoplasma > Italian clover phyllody phytoplasma. The sequence goes on along the minus strand of NZ_AKIM01000012.1, from coordinate 513 downwards.
CGAAACCTTTAATATCTGTTGCCCAAACCATATACATAACTTTTGTACATTTTCCAGGTTTATAAAAATAAAGCGCACCGCAAACTAATAAAACGCCTAATAAAACGCTAGTAATTATAATTACTAATTTCTTATTATTTTTTATTTTTGACATATAAAAAATGCTCCTTTTTGTATTATTTAATAAATGACCGCATATTAATATAAATTATATATGTTTTTTTTTGTTTGTCAAGGTTTTGGAGAAGATATTGATACATTTTTGTATTTTTTATGACTTATCCAAATCAAAAAGGGTTAAAAACTTGTCCAAAAGACTTGTTTAAGAAGAAATATAAACTTATCTCTTAGAAAAATGTCTCATAACATTGACTAAGAGCTTTTTCTAAAAATAACTCTTTTGTGTCTGCCGAAAAAAAGAAAAAATAGTTATTAAACGGGTGAGCCTGAACTGTTCCAAAACTTTAGACACTTTTTGCTTTTTAAAAATTCTTTAAGACTAACTATTAAGTT
>NZ_AKIM01000011.1:0-40778 GCF_000300695.1 Italian clover phyllody phytoplasma str. MA1 | reverse complement strand
AAAATAATTTATTTTGAATGAAAAAAAATTATTTTTTTTAAAAAGATCCGATAAAAAGTTTTTGGATTGTTAAAAAATAAAAAAAGGTTTAAACTTCAAATAAGTATTAATCTGTCTTATCTGTCTTTTGAAAAAAAGGTCTTTTATATGTAATTTATATGTAATTATCCTTTATTTATGTAAATACCGAAACCTCTTGAACCAAGGTGAATAGAAACGATAGGAGATATTTGACCGTATACTGATAATTTAAAGTTAGGATTGTTCAAATTTTCTATTTCTTTGATTAATTCATTTACAATAACGTGATTTTCAACATAAAAAATTTGAATCTCTACTGCGCCTTCTTCTTGTAATTGAAGAGCATATTTTAATAAATATCTAAAACAACTTTTCCAAGTACGGACATTTTTTTCTAAAGAAATAAAACCTTGTTTCATTTTTAAAATGGTTTTAATCTTAAACAAACTACCTAAAAAAGATTTGAATTTACTAATTTTTTTATTGGCTGCTAGATATTTCAATTCATCTAAAGAAAAAAACATACTGCCTTTTTTTTGTTCTACAACTACTTTTTCAAATATTTCTTCATTAGTTAACTCATTTTCGTTTAAATAATGATGAATTCTGGAAAGAGTGAAATAGGTACCTGGTCCAATACTTTCTGTATCAATAACGGTAATGCGGTCATCGTCTAAAATTTGTTTAGCTTTAAGAGCGCTATTGTAGGTGCCACTGAATTGTTTTGATAAAGTAAGACAAAATATTTTCTCATATCCTAAATCAATTTGTTCTTGATAAGCTTTAACAAAAGCTTGTGGATTAGGTTGGCTGGTAGTTACTTTAATCCCTTGATGCAATAATTTCAATAATTTTTGGTTATCAAAGTCTTTATCACTAAAAACTTTATTATCGTGTATAATAGTCATATGAACGACACTAAGATCAGGGAAAAGACTTCTTCCAAAATCTCCCCCAATAGTGGATTCAACCACAATTCCTAATTTTCTTTTATTCATATTAATGTTTTCCTTATTTCTATTGAAAAATATAAATATGTTTAAAGCATAAACATAGATAAATATTCTTGAATTTTATTTTTATCATTGGTTTTTAACATGATACCTTCTAAAGCAATTGAAATATCGCCTGTTTCTTCAGAAACGACAATCGTCATACTATCGGTATTTTCGCTAATGCCTAAAGCTGCTCGGTGTCTTGAACCAGTAGTTTTTTCAAAATGTTGATTATCAGATAACATAAAATAAGTTCCAGCTGATAAAATTTTATTTCCTCTAATAATAACGGCTCCATCGTGCAAAGGCGTATTAACGTTAAAAATATTTAACAATAGTTCTTTAGTAACGTTTCCGTCGATTAAAATAGATTTTTGCGCAAATTGTTCTAAAGAGTGATGTTTTTCAATAGTAATCAAAGCGCCTGTTTTTCTTTTGGATAATTCTAAAACACTATCTAAAATATTTTTTTGAGTATTTTCACTCCCCATAACAACGTTTTTTCTGCTTTTCCAAGATTTAGAAAGAGCTTGCAGATAGTATCTTAAATAAGGGGCTTTAACGACTATAGGAGCGATAAAAACAAAAGTTAATAAAGGTGTATAAATATCAAATTCTAATTGTTTGTTTAAATCAATACCATTTGAATTAAATAATTTTTTAATAAAATAAACACAAGCGGTTCCTAAAAAAAAAGAATAAATTATTTTGGTTAATTCATATTTGCTGAAAAAAATTTGTAAAGAAAAAACAAAAAAAATGCAAAAAATAATAATATATAATAATATTGTTAAAACATACGCAATTGACATAAGCAAATACCTCTCAAACCAAATATTATTATTTTTATAATAATTCTTGGTTTTTTCTAATAAAAATTTTTTTAACGATTGATAAAGCAAAACCATAAAGCGTTAACGAAACTGCTAATAAAGCAATGTATTTAAGAGTGAAAGGGTTTTCAAAATTTAATGATTTGCTCAAAACAGGGATGAATGGTAATAAAAGGGATAAAGTTCCGCCAATAATAGAAAACCAAAACATCATGCGAGAATTTTTTAAACTTTGACAAAACTTATCATTTCTTAAACAATAAATAGTGAAATATTGAGTCCAAATAGAAAAGATAAACCATCTAGTTTGAAATAAACTAATTTTTTCTGACTCATAATCTTTTAATTTTGAATTTTCTATAAAATATAAACCAAAAGAAAATAAAACATCAAAAGAAAAAGCTAAAGTTCCAAAAAACATCATAAAACAGATAATATTTTTAAAATTCCATTGACGAGGTTTGTTTAAATTTTTCTCTTCTACATGATCAAAAGGCAAAGCTAAACAAGAAAAATCATAAATTAAATTTAAAAATAAAATTTGAATAGGTAATAAAGGGATAAAAGGTAAACAAAAAGAAGCCACTAAAATACTTAAAATATTACCAAAATTAGCCGCTAAAGTTAATTTAATGTATTTTATCATGTTTGCATAAGATCTACGACCTTCTAAAATACCATTTTCTAACACCTTTAAGTCTTTTTCTAAAAGAATAATATCAGCAGACTCTTTCGCTATATCTACGCCTGAATCGACCGATATCGCTAAATTAGCGTATTTCATAGCAGCAGCATCATTAATACCATCTCCCATATAACCCACAACATTGCCTTTTTGTTTAAAAACAGAAACAATTCGGGCTTTTTGTTCTGGATTTAATTTAGCGAAAATGTTAATCTTTTGGGCTTTTTGATACAAAGCCTCATCATCCATTTGATCTACATCAGTTCCTAATAAAAAATCTTGGTTAGCGATATTTATTTTGGAAGCGATTATTTTAGATAAAATTTCGTTATCACCAGTTAAAATTTTAACTTCTACATTATGTTTTTTCAAAGAAGCTATTGCTTCAATAGCACTTTTTTTCAGAGGGTCTAATAAAGTTAAAAAACCAATCATAATCATATCTGTTTCTTTTTTAGAATCAGCTAGGTTATTGTTATCAATTCTTTTGTAAGCTACACCCATCACGCGAAAAACTTGATTATTGTAAAAACTAGTTTTTTCTAAAATTTTTTCTTTATCAATTTGAATAATTTTAGTTTCTTTAGTTTGAGGATCAGTAATTTCCATATAAGAACAAATATTTAACATTTCTTCGATGGCGCCTTTAGTGATAACAGTTGTTTCCTTTTGTTTATCAACCACAATGACGCTCATAATTCTTCTTTTAAAATCAAAAGGAATTTCATCAATTTTAGCAAATTCTTGTTCAATATTTCGAAAAGAAACTTCTTCCTCTTTTTTTTGTTTCATTTTGTCAATAATCGAAGAATCAATCAAATTTTTTAAACCTGTTTGAAAAAAACTATTTAAATAAGCGTATTTTAACACTCTATTATTGATGTTATTGTTGATATCTAAAAAATTATCAATAATGATTTTATCCTCAGTTAAAGTACCTGTTTTGTCAGTAAATAAAACATTCATAGCGCCGAAATCTTGAATAGAATATAAATTTTTGACAATTACTTTTTGTTTTGATAAAGCTACCATACCAATAAAAAAAGAAGTAGTCGCTATTAAAGGTAACATTTCAGGTGTTAAACCTAAAACCGTACTTAAAGCGAAAGGTAAAACTTCCCAAAATTTAAAATCGTTAGGCGCTTTAATGAAATTTAAAAAGACAATAGAAGGTAAAACAATAAAAATAGAAACTGTTATTATTTTAGCAATCGAATTAATACCTTTTTGTAAAGTTGAAAGAGGATTATCTTTAATCGCTATTTGGTTTATTTTGCCCAAATAAGTTTTATTTCCGACAGAGATAACAATCCCTTGAGCATAACCAGAAACAACAGTTGTACCCATGAAAACAAGTTTTTTATCTTCTAAAATATTATTATATTTTTCCGAACAAAAAGCTTTTTTTTCAATAGGATTAGATTCTCCCGTTAAAGTGGTTTCTTTAACGAAAAAATCTTTTGTTTCAAATAATTTCATATCCGCAGGTATAATATCACCGGCTGATAAACAAATGATATCGCCGACCACTACCTCATCTAACGGTATTTCTATAATTTGGTTCTCTCTTTTAACAGATGTTGTAGTTTGAATAATTTTTTTTAATTTTTCAGAAACATTGGAAAATTTAGCTTCTTGCATAAAATTCATTATATTAGAAACTAAAAGAACTAAGGAAATAATAATAAAAGTTGAAAATTCTTTTTCCCCTTCTGAAGCATGGTAAACATCTTTACAAAAAGAAAAAACAACTAAAAACAATAAAATCATATTAAAAGGGTTAAAAAAAAGTTTGAATATTTTTTTTGTCCAAGATTTTTTTTTTTTAGAAAAAATGTTTTGACCGTAATTTTTTCTTCTTTGAATAATTTCCTCCGAAGAAAGACCTTGGGGATTAGTTTTTAAAAGTGCAAAAGTTTGTTCAATATTTTGAACGCTAATGTCTTTCAAACTCGGTAAATTATTGAAAAAATGTTCATCAGATTTTTTTTTCATATTTTGTTGCACTCCTTGGATAAAATGTTTATTAATAATATTAATAAATAAAAAAAATATAAACAGAAATGCAAAAAAATATTTAGATGAAAAAAGCCAAAATAATCATTCTTTAATTTATTAACATCAAAAGATTAATAAATTAAAGATGGTTATTTAATATATTGATAAATTTTATCTGTTGTAAAATTCAACAATTAATTGTTCGTTAATTTCATGTAAAAATTCATTTCTTTGAGGATATCTAACGTATGTTCCTACTAATTCTTTGTTAACTGAAACATATTCGATTCTGTTGTTCTTATTGAATTCTAAAGCTTTTTTAACGATTTCTAATTCTTTAGATTTTTCTTTTAAAGAAACTTGTTGGCCCGGTTTTAAACGATAAGAACTAATATCAACTTTTTTAGCATCAACTAAAACATGACCGTGAGAAATTAATTGTCTTGCTTGTGATCTTGTTCTAGCAAAGCCCATACGATAAACCATGTTATCTAAACGAGATTCTAGTAAAGTTAAAAACGCTTCACCATGAACACCTTTAGATTTGCTAACATTGCGGAAAATCTTTTTAAATTGTTTTTCCGAAACGCCATATGTAAAACGGACTTTTTGTTTTTCTTGCAATTGAATACCGTAATCGCTTAATTTGTTTTTACGTTTTTTTTGCTTACTGCCTGCAAAACTTTCTTTTTTTCTAACTAACTCTTTACCAGTTTCTGACAAAGAATAATTAAGACGACGTGAAATTTTCCATGTTGGGCCTATATAACGCGACATTGAACTTAAATCTCCTTACTTGATTTTATGAAGGTATTAAAGTTATGTTTACTTAAGATTAATAATCTACTATAACTATTTTCCTTCTAAAACAGCAAAGAACTACTAATTCTTTTTATTAAAACATTGTCTAATAAAAAATAGAGATTAAGTTAACCAAAAATAAACACCTGTTTTACCATCTTCTATATTTTAAGTTAAAAAGAACAAATAGTCAAGTATTTTTTAACAAAATGATGTCGATTTTCATAAAAAACTCAATAAAAGAGGTTTTTTTATCAGTCAATATTTTTTTTCCTTTCTTATTGTAAATGGATCTTTCCTATTCATAGTTTGATAAATTTTTTAAAAAGCGCACAATTTTCTCTAAAAATAACTTAAAAAGGTTAATTAATTAACCAAAAGTTTGCGGCGAGGTTTTAATGCCAATAAAAAATCCCTGAAAAAGGGATTTTTTCTTTATTATTTTATTATTGTTGAGGTTTTGACGTCAATAAATTTATCGCGATCTTATAAAAAGTTCGTTTTCAAGGGATATTTATTGGTTTAATGTGGCAAAAAAGAATGTCATAGTTTATTTTCTTCTTTTTTTAGGTCTTTTCAGGAAGAATATTTGCTTGTTATGTTTACGATAAGTATTACAAAGAATGATATAAAAAAACTTTGGAGCTCGTTCTTTTCAAACATTCTTTTTTTCTTGTGTTGTAATTTCGCCTATTATAAGGGCAAAGTTTTTTTACCAACACATAAAGAACAGAAAGGTGAAAAAAAAGGTAAAAAAGAATATTTAAAAACCAAGAAGCATTTTCAAAAAATTCAAAACCGAACAAAAAAGTCGATCAAAGGACTATTAAAACGTCGAAAAAAAATCAATTTTATAAAAAAACTTTTTTTGTTTTGTTATTTGATTAATTATTTCTGTCAATACATTTATCCCTAAAAAGCTTTATTTTTAATAACTGTTAAGTGATGGCCGGTGCAGAAAAAAATCGTACCAACTAAAAAATCAAAAATGGAAGCTGTGATAATACTGTCCAAGCATTATAAAACTTGAGACCACGCAATCCGATATGCCTTCTCAAATTGAATTCTTTTTTATTGTCGTTATATAAAATATAACAAGAATATATCTTATCACGATAATTCTCGTTAAAGATTAAAAATAGAACTAGAGAACGAATAAAAAAATCACGACCGGCAAAATAAAAACCAAACCATAACAACAAAAACCCCAAATTTGTTACAAATTAATAAAAAATCATATATAATGATAAATAAAAAGGAGGAAAAAATGCAAAAAATACCCTGAAAGTAGAACACGCTCTGTGTCTTGCAAAACAAAAACCAATATTTTCGATATAGTGAATTACATTATTGAAAACAAGGTTTTTCCGGTTACAAAAATGAAAATGAATAAAATGATTTATTACGCTCATGCTAAATCATTAGTTGAATACAACGAACCCCTTGTAACAGAAGAAATGCAAGATTGGATTTATGAACCTGTTTTTCCTACCTTAACTAAGGTTTTAAAAAAATTCACTTACCAACCAATACCCATCAATACCATAAAATGTGGAAAAGCCAGCAAATTAACCACTCAACAAAAAGCCATAATTGATGTTATTATACATAAATACGGTAACAAAAAAGAAAGTTTTTTATCTCATCAAACCTACAATGAATTGCCATGATTAAACGCTTATAACTAACACAAACTTTAGTCGGAAAACATTATTAACAATGAAGATGTCAAAAAACCTATTTCCAACAAAATTTAGATAAATTGAGATTAAAAGAGAATACAAATGAAAAAGGTTCAAATTGAAAATATTTTTACAGTTTTTTACAAAAAAATACTTTATTAAGGACTTTTACTTTAAATAATAAAAAAACGAGAAAGGTTAAAACAGCACAAGAAAGGATAACGATTCAAAATATAAAAGAAGAAGTATTATAAAACAATTATTAAGTCATTTTTTTCTTATCCAAATTTTAACTTCCTTGAATCATCTTTATTCCTTTTTCAACCTTTTTACAAAAAAAGATAAATTTGATGTCGATAATGGCTCTTATTGATGTTATAATATTGTTTTAAAAAGATATTTTATTAATGTTTTTTTAATATTATTTTTGAGTTATTATTATAACTGTGAGCTAAAAAAATAAAGTTAATGAAAATATAAATTAATCTTTTTGCGAATATTAACTACTAAAATTATATCAAATAAAATAATTCATATTTAAATTTATATTGATGAGTAAATATCGGACATTATTATACATTACCCATCAAAAGAAATATTTCTTTTCGATTTATTATGGTAAAAAAAAGATATCAATACCGACATGAATATAAAGAAAAAATAAAAGAGGCAAAAAATGAATATAATATTAATAGGGCCGCCCGCTACTGGCAAGGGGACGCAAGCTTCTGCTTTGTCTAAACATTTCAATATTCCTCATATATCTACAGGAGATATATTTAGAAAACATTTTGTGTTAAAAACTAAATTAGGAAAATTAGCTAATTATTATATCAAACAAGGTTCTTTAGTGCCTGATGAAGTGACAAATGCTATGATAAATGAACGCTTATCACAAGATGATATTAAAAATGGTTTTGTTTTAGACGGTTTTCCTCGTAATTTATCTCAAGCTAAATTTTTAACTAAAGAATTTGAAGACAAAAAAATCAATTTAACCAAAGTTATTTACTTCAATTCTAGCGAAGAATGTTTAAAGCAAAGAATTTTAGGGAGAATTATTTGCCCTAAATGTGGAGAAATTTATCACTTGGCTACTAAAGTCCCTCAAAAAGCTAATTTATGCGACAAAGATCAAACGCCTTTAATTCAAAGAAAAGACGACAATTTAGAGACTTTCACTAAACGTTTAAATATTTACAAACAAGAAACTCTTCCTTTAGTGGAATATTATCAAAAAGAAAACAAAATAATAGAAATTATTGTTAACGATCCTAAAACGTCTATTAAAGATGTAACTCAATTATTATTAAAAAAAATATCTCATCTTTAAAAGATAAAAAATCATCAATATAAAAAGAAAAAAACAAATTATTTAATTAAAATTAAATAGTTTGTTTTTTTTATTCATCCTCCTCTTTTTTCTTAACAAGTTTTTTAAGAAAGAAGGTTTATTTCTTATTTTAAAATAAAAAAGAAACTATAAACTTCAAGGATTAAAGACCTAAAAGGAAACAGTTCTTCTTAATGAAAAAAAATGATTTTTTTTAATTAAAAGAAAACACATTTAATAGTTGTTTTTTAATAATACAGTATAAATAAGTAATCAAAAAAGAGACTAAAAAAACGCTGATAAATTTAATGTATAAAAAAGGCATTAAAAACCTTCCCATAAAATTATCTTGTAATAAAGTCGTAAAACTGCCTTCTTTTTTACTGAAAATAGTGTCTATAAAAAAGAAGTTTAAAAGGATAAAAAGAAAAAAATTCATCACCGCAATAAAGGTAATAATTAAATAATGTTTTAAAAAGGACATATCCTTATTTTTTAACATTAATAAAGGCAAAAAACCCCAACAAAAAGCGAAAGAAACACTTAAGAGGGGATTATAAAGATAAAGTGATTTCCTAAGCCAAAAACTCACGAATTCTGATAAAAAAGCCGCTGCAGAAACAACAAAATAATTTTTGTTATACAAAGGAATAATCAAAAAAGGGATGACTTGTACAAAATCTAACCAAAGTAATTTTTTTAACGGTTGGGCAAAACCTAAAATTTTAGGCGTCATCACGTTTAAAACAATGGATAAAGCCGATAAAGAAGAAACGAACACCAATTGCTTTAAATTAATATATCTCAAGTTATTTTTTTTCATACTTATGACTTAATTAAGTGGTTATTTCAAAAATATAATCACAAATTTTCACTTGATCGTTATCTTTCATACCTTTTCTTTTCAATTCTTCTTCTACGCCTATTTTTTTCAAAATATGAGAAAACTTTTTCACTGATTCATAGTTATTAAAATCTGTTCTATAAAAAAACTTTTCTACCATTTTACCTTTCACAACAAAATCTCCAAATTCATCTTTATAAACTTCAAACTGTTTTTCTTCATCCAAAGTAAAAAGCTGATGAGTTGTATCTATTTCCGGCATAATCGGTTGATGATTTTTCAAAGAATCTATAATTTTAAATTTCAACATATCTAAATTAAAAACATTCCAAGTAGAAATGGAAAGAATATTTTCCTCAGGAATTTTTTTTTGAAAATCAGCTAATTTAACTTCAGATTCGGGCAAATCCATTTTATTAACCACAATGATTTGTGGTTTTTTTAAAATAGCTGGATTATACATTTTTAATTCTTGCAGTAAGTTTTGATAATCTTGATAAATATCATCTCTTTCGGGACTTAATAAATGAACCAAAACTTTACATCTTTCGATATGTTTTAAAAAACTAATACCCATTCCACGACCTAAATGAGAATTTTCAATTAAACCAGGAATATCGGCTACTGTAAAACTAAAGTCTTGATGATAAACCATCCCCAAAAAGGGTTGTAAAGTCGTAAAAGGATAAGAATCTACTTTAGGTTTAGCATTAGAAATAACCGAAATTAAAGAAGATTTACCAACATTAGGATAACCAATTAAACCAACATCGGCTAAAACTTTTAACTCTGTTTTAATGGTTAAACTTTCTCCTAAATCACCTTTTTCCGCGAAATTAGGTACTTTATTTTTGGAGTTAGCTAAAGCGAAATTACCACGACCACCACGACCGCCTTTAGCGATAACTAACTGTTGACCATGTTCTAAAATTTCCCCAATAAAACTATTATCTTCATTATTGTAAACTAAAGTCCCTAAAGGTACTTTAACAAATAAATCTTCAGCTTTAGCGCCGTTTTGAGTTTTATTTTTACCGTTAACTCCATTTAAAGCTTTTATTTTCGTTTTGTATCTCAGTTTTAATAAAGTGTTTTCGCCGGCTTCACCAACAAAAATAACGGATCCGCCTTGTCCGCCGTTTCCTCCAGAAGGACCTCCATAAGGAACGAATTTTTCCCTTCTAAAAGAAACAATTCCGTTGCCGCCGTTACCAGCTTGAACGAAATTTATTGCTTCATCTATAAAATTCATTTATAATTGTTCCTTCTCAATTGAAAAAACATTAATTTAATTTGTTTTCCACAAAGTAAACAGAAACTTGTTTTTTCTTATTTCTTTTAGTTTCGTACTTAACGATTCCGTTGACACGAGAAAATAAAGTATCGTCTTTACCAATGCCTACATTGTTACCAGGAAAAATTTTTGTTCCTCTTTGACGGTAAATAATAGAACCCGCATTAGCGTGTTGACCGTCTGATAATTTAGCTCCTAATCTCTTAGAATGAGAATCACGACCATTACGTGTCGAACTAACACCTTTTTTAGAAGCAAATAATTGAATATTTAAGTTTAACATGATTAAAACACCTTTTTTAAATTATTTTTTCTTGTAAATATTTACTATAAGTTTTATTTAAATCTTTTAAGGAATATTCTAAATTAGTTAAGAGATTATTGACAATCTCATCTGTTTCTAATAAATTTAAAGAAAAATATCCTTGTTTCAATTGAAAAGTAACTTTTTTTTGTAAACTGAAAAGTTCAATAGCATTCATAGTGAGAATAATAGCTGTGGAAACAGAAGCGCAAACTATATCTTTATTTTTAACAGCGTATAAAGCGTGACCTTTAATTTCTATTTGTTGAATGATGTTTTTTTCTTTTTGAAAAAAATATTCAATCATTGACTTAAGTGATTATCTTAGTGATTAAAAATTTAGTATAAAGTTGTCTATGACCTTGTTTTAAACGATATTTTTTTCTTCTTTTGTATTTCGCTACAATTATTTTTTTAGCTTTACCTTGTTTCAGCACTTTAGCTTCAATTTTAGCTCCTTCAACGAATGGAGTGCCTAAAATTTTTTTATCGTTTTCAATAGCTAAAACTTCTTCAAAAACGTAATTTTCTTCTTCATTAACAGGTAATTTTTCTACATAAATTTCTTGACCTGGAGACACTCTATATTGTTTGCCTCCTGTTTTTATAATCGCAAACATTTCGCAATCCTCCTTTTTTTATTTTTTATAATTTAATTTGTCCCAATTTATAGCATAACACGTTTTAACAACGTTATTATCATAAATCCATCATTTCTCAGAAAAGCAAAAAAAACAAACTCTTTAAAATATTAAAATTTTTAAAAAATTATAATAAAATAAAAACTCTCATATTATTGTATCTTATTTATTGTCAAAAGTCAAAATATTTTAACAAAAAAGAACAATTTTGATGACTTAATCATTTTTTAAAATAATTATTATAAAAGTAATTTATATTCTTTTTGATTGATATCAATATTATGTTTGATAACATAAAGATTTTTAGGATGTTTTCGACATTCTTTCGAACAACTGCCTAAATATTTATGTTCGTTCTCTTCGCTGCATAAAATTTGTACGTTACAACTTGGATTAGCGCAGTTAATATATCTTTCACATGGTTTTTGATCAAAATAATCTTTACCCACGATAACGTGTTCGTGTTGATTTACTTTAGTCGCTATTCTTTCGTCAAAAACATAAACTTGACCGTCAAATAATTTGCCTTGAATCTCTTCGTCTTGGCCGTATTTAACAATACCGCCTTCCAATTGGTAAACTTCTTCTACCCCTTTTTGCTTTAAAAAAGCGGACATTTTTTCACAACGCACTCCACCAGTACAATAAGTCAAAACTTTTTTATCTTTCAATAAAGAGATGTTTTGTTCAGCCCATTCAGGTAAATCACGGAAATTACGAACATTAGGGTTAATAGAATTTTTAAAATGTCCTATATTATATTCATAATCATTACGAACATCTAACACTACTACATCTTTTTCTTGTAATAATTGATAAAATTCTTTAGGTTTTAAGTAATTATTCGCTTTTTCTTCTAAAGAAATATCGTCTTTTAATTTTAAAGCTACAATTTCTTCTTTATGTTTTACCGAAAGACGAGGGAAAACATGTTTATCAAAAGACTCTATTTTAAATTCTGTTTCTGAAAAGCGCGGATCTTGTACTAAATAATCCATATAAGTGTTAATGTCTTTTTCTAAACCTGATAAAGTACCATTAATGCCTTCATGAGAAACAATAATTCTCCCTAAAAGAGCTAAGTTTTGGCAAAATTTTAAATGACTTTTTTGAAAAGATTCAGGGTCTTCAATATGTGAATAATTATAAAATAAAATAACTAAATAAGGTTTTTTTTCAGCCATAAATTAAAATTCCTATCTTGTGAATAACTTTTTAAAAATATTTTAAGTGAAAAATAAAAATTTTTAAATATCATAACTAAATATATTATAAATCGTTTTAAATCATTTTTACTAAAAAAATATATTAATTTTATTTCTTTTTCTTTTTCTTATCCAAAAAAAGAACTCTTAAAAAGTTTCAAGCACTTTCTTAAAAGGTTTCTAAAACGGAAATGAGTCATTGAATATGACTCATTTCTTCCTCTATGCTCTTCTTTTGCTTAGAAGTTAATTTTTTCTAAAGAATATTTTTCTAAAACATATTCTAATTTAGGAACTAAAAAAATAATTAATATACTACCGATGACATAATAAATTATAAATAAAAAAGAGCTAAAAAATAAACAAAATTCCCAAGCTTGTCCCTTTTCTTTTAAACTATATAAAAAATGCCAGAAAAAAAAATTTTTTTGCGAAGGGTTGATTCTTTGAAAATAAACAAAATAAGTAGAAAGAGAAGTGCTTAAAATTCTTAAAACAACTACTGTAAACAAACTGATTAAAATAGTTTTTTTATTTTTTAACTGGTTAAAATCGTTTTTATAAAAAAGACCTGATAAAATAACTGATAAATCATAAATAAGGTAATCAAAAAGTAAAGTTAAGGCAAAATAAAACCATCCCAATCGATAAATTTCTTTAGTACTGATGATATAATCGTAACTTTTTAATAAATGGAATAAAGCGTAAAAACAATTGACCGTTAAACCGTTTTTAAAACCTAAAACGAAACCTGATAAAAATAAAACAAGAAAAGATAATTTAAAAATTTGTCCTCCAAAAGGTAAAGTTAAAAAAGGTAAAAACCATTTTTGAAAATAATCCAACATTATAGACATTGAAATAAAAAAAGAAATAATAATTATTTTACGTAAAACAAATTTTCCTGTCTGTTTTTTAACCATTGTTACCTCTTTGAATTTGAGCAATATTAAATGAAATTATTTTTTTCAATATCAATTTAATTTTATCATAACAAATATGGGAAAATGATTAAATATATAAAAGCGCTAAATTATTTTTGATAAATGGTTTGTAAAGGAGGAAAAAGGTATTTTTGGGAGTTTAGATTAGATAAAAGGAAAGGCATTGTATTTTTAATTGATTAAAATCTTTTTTTAAGGTTTCTAAATCCTTAATTATTTTTTATTTTGGGACTCTATTTTTTCATCCATTAAAGATAATAAATGAGCTATTTTGTTTTGTTATTGGAGGTAAGGGGGGGTTTTTTTGAAGCTAAATTTATATAAATCATCTCTTGATATAATAAGGGATTCATACTTTAGCAGAAGATGGCGTTTTAGCTGTTGTTTTACCACATGGCGTTTTATTCCACAGGAGTAGTGAAATAGAAATTAGAAAAAATTTAATAGAAAAAATTATTTAGACACTGTAATCGATTTACCAGCTAATTTATTTTTCGGCACTTCTATTTCGACATCTATTTTAGTGTTTAAAAAATACCGTGTAAAAAAGTGTGATATTTTATTTATTGACGCTTCAAAAGAATTCAATAAAGAAGGTAAAAAACGTTTTAACAGAAGAAAATATTGAAAAAATAATCAACACGCACCAAAGGATATCTTCGCCTTTATAAATAAGTAATTTCAAATTATTAATCCAATCTGCTGACAAACTTTGTTTAATTTTAGGGTTAAGATTAGTGTTATGGTGAAATAAGATAGCAGATAAAAGTCCCACAATCATCATCCCAGAGAAAATGAAAGTTATTTTCCATAAGACACTTTTATGCTCTTGTTTTTCTTCTTCTAACCAAACGCTATCCGTACTCCATTCTCTTTCTATCCTAGAATAAGCCAATAATTTCATGAAAAAAAGGCGTTTAAAACATATTTATCTCCTTATTTATTTCTGTTTGTCTAAGTTTTTTTTAGTTGATAAAAAAGTATAATGTAAAGTTTTAATTATACAATTTATTATTATTTTATCATATTTTCTGCTTAATTATCATAAATAAACTTTTTTAGGAAAGAATTAAGCGCTCATCTTTAAACCTCAAAAAAACAAACTAGCAAAAAACCCCGTATAAATAAAAAAAAGACTATCAAAGTCTTTTTTTAAGAAGGGGACATAATTATTCAATAATTTTAATTACTGAACCTGCTCCAACAGTACGTCCACCTTCACGAACAGAAAATTTAGTTCCTTCTTCCATAGCGATCGGATTAATTAAAGCAACTATAACTTCCGCTAAATCACCAGGCATTACAATTTTAACATCATCTTTCAATTCGATAACACCAGTAACATCAGTAGTTCTTAAGTAGAATTGAGGACGGTAATTAGTGCCGAAAGGAGTAGTTCTTCCGTTTTCTTTAGCTGTAAGAACATAAATTTGCGCTAAGAATTTAGAATGTGGTTTAACGCTGCCAGGCTTAACTAAAACTTGTCCACGTTCTACGTCTTCACGAGAAACACCACGTAATAAAACCCCTACATTGTCACCAGCTTGCGCTGTATCTAAAGATTTTCTAAACATTTCTAAACCTGTAACAACAGCTTTTTTAGTTTCTCTAATTCCAACTATTTCTACTTCTTCGCCAACTTTAACCATTCCTCTTTCAACACGTCCAGTAGTAACAGTTCCTCTACCTGTGATAGTGAAAACATCTTCTATTGGCATTAAAAAAGGTTTGTTCGTTTCACGAACTGGGTCTTCCACGTAAGTGTCTAAGAAGTCAAGTAATTCTTGGATTTTCTCTAAATATTTAGGGTCACCTTCAACCGCTTTTAAAGCGGATCCTCTAACGATAGGAACTTCGTCGCCTAAAAAACCATGTTTATTTAATAATTCTCTAATTTCGATTTCTACTAATTCTAAAAGTTCTTCATCAGCAACAACATCACATTTATTAATGAAAACTAATAATTTAGGAACACCTACTTGTTTAGCTAATAAGATATGTTCTTCTGTTTGAGGCATAATTCCGTCAACAGCAGAAATTACTAAAATACCAGCATCCATTTGAGCAGCACCAGTAATCATATTTTTAATGTAATCAGCGTGTCCAGGACAATCTACGTGAGCATAGTGTCTTTTTTCTGTTTCGTATTCTACGTGAGAAGTACTAATAGTGATACCACGTTCTTTTTCTTCAGGCGCTTTATCGATTTGATCATAACTTTGTTTTTCTGCTAATCCTTTTGTAGATAAATAAAAAGTAATTGCAGCTGTTAAAGTAGTTTTACCATGATCAACGTGACCAATAGTTCCTACATTAACGTGTGTTTTATTTCTGTTAAAAATTTTAGTAGCCATTTTATTAAGGCCTCCTTTTTAATTTTTTTATTTTTAATAAATATTTTGAGAAATTAACTACGTTCTTTAATAATATTTTCCGTAATACTTTTTGGTGTTTTTTCATATTTAGCAAATTGCATTACGAAATTGGCTCTACCTTGAGTGTTGGAACGTAAATTAGTCGCGTAGCCAAACATTTCTGATAAAGGCACCAAAGCTTTAATAGCGATTGTGTTGCCACGGTTTTCTTGTGTTTCTAATCTACCTCTTCTGGAAGTCAAATCGCCAATTACATTACCAACATATTCATTCGGTGTTATGATTTCCACATTCATAATAGGTTCTAAAATAACAAGACCACCATTGTTTTTGGTTTCTTTTAAAGCTATAGAAGCGGCGATTTTAAACGCCATCTCTGATGAATCGACATCATGGTAAGAACCATCTGTTAAAGTTGCTTTAACATCAATGAAAGGATAACCGGCTAAAATACCGCCAGATAAAGATTCTTCTAATCCTTTTTTAACTGAAGGAATATATTCGCGCGGAACAGAACCACCCACAATTTTATTAACAAACTCAAACCCTTTACCAGGATTTGGCTCAAAAGTCATACAAACATGTCCGTATTGCCCACGTCCGCCAGATTGACGAATGAATTTACCTTCTGTTTGCGTTTCTTTAGTTAAAGTTTCACGATAAGAAACTTGAGGTTGCGCTACATTAGCTTGGATTTTAAATTCTCTTCTTAAACGATCCATAATGATGTCTAAATGAAGCTCACCCATACCAGCAATAATAGTTTGAGCTGTTTCGTGGTTAATATAAACTTTAAAAGTTGGATCTTCTTCTGCTAATTTTCCTAAAGCAAAAACAATTTTATCTTGATCATTTTTAGTTTTTGGTTCAACTGCGATCTCAATAACTGGCTCAGGGAAATTCATTGATTCTAAGATTACAAAATCATTTTCAGCTGTTAAAGTGTGTCCTGTAATAGTATTTTTCAATCCTACTACAGCCACAATATCACCAGCATTAGCTTCTTGAATCTCTTCTCTATCATTAGCGTGCATTTGCAACAAACGTCCTACACGTTCTTTCACGTTTTTCACAGTATTCTTAATATAAGTTCCTGTTTTAACGGTGCCTGAATAGACTCTTAAAAAAGTTAAACGTCCTACAAAAGGATCAGTCATAATTTTAAAAGCTAAAGCTGTGAAAGGTTCGTCATCAGAAGTTTTACGAACTATTTCGTTACCATCAGCATCTTTACCAGTAATAGAAGGCACATCAGAAGGAGAAGGTAAATAATCAATAACAGCGTCTAAAGTTTTTAAAATACCTTTATTTTTAAAAGCAGAACCGCATAAAACAGGGAAGAATTTAACATCTAAAGTCGCTTTTCTGATGATTCTTTTTAACATGTCTGTTGTAATTTTTTGTTCATCAAAAAACATTGTCATTAATTCATCATCAAAATCTGCTAAAGTTTCAATTAATTCTTCTCTTTTTAATAAAGCGGTTTCTTTCAAATATTCCGGTATTTCTATTTCTTTAGCGTTTTCTGACGGTGAACCGTCATATTCGAAAGCTTTCATCTCGATTAAATCGATTAAACCAGTGAAATTATTTTCTTTACCGATAGGCCATTGGATAGCACAAGCTTTCACGCCTAAGCGTTTTTTCAAAGTGTCAATAGCGTAAGCATAATCAGCTCCCACTTTATCCATTTTATTAACGAAAATAATTCTTGGCACTTTATATTCAGTCGCTTGACGCCAAACTGTTTCTGTTTGCGGTTCCACTCCTGCTTGAGCATCAATTACCACTATTGCACCATCTAAAACTCTTAAAGAACGAGAAACTTCCACTGTAAAATCAACGTGTCCCGGAGTATCAATTATTTGAATTTGATGATCTTTCCAAAAAGTTGTTGTAGCGGCAGATGTAATAGTAATTCCTCTCTCTTGTTCTTGTGCCATCCAGTCCATTTGCGAAGTGCCATCGTGTGTTTCTCCTATTTTATGAATCTTACCTGTATGAAATAATATTCTTTCGGTTGTTGTTGTTTTACCAGCATCAATATGAGCCATAATGCCGATATTACGAATTTTTTCTAGTTTAAATTGACGTCCCATTAGTATAATTTTCCTTACTTATTCCGATTACCAACGATAATGAGCGAAAGCTTTATTTGCTTCAGCCATACGATGTGTGTCTTCTCTTTTTTTCACTGATAAACCAGTTCCAGAAGCGGCTTCAACTATTTCCTTAGCTAGTTTTTCTTCCATAGTTTTTTCACTACGTTTTTGAGCATATTGAATTAACCATCTTAAACCTAAAGATTGACGTCTTTCCGCACGAACCTCTGAAGGAACTTGATAGTTTTGGCTTCCTATTGTACGTGTACGTACTTCTAAAATAGGCATAATATTATTTAAAGCTTCATTGAAAACATCAATCGGTTCTCTCTGAGTCATTTCTTTTACACGATCTAATGCACCGTATAAAATAGATTGAGCTGTTCCTTTTTTACCACTTTTCATAATCGTATTAATAATTTTAGTTACTAATTTAGAATTATAAATTGGATCTGGCGAAACTTCTCTTTTTTGAGCACTTCTTTTACGAGACATATATGCACCTTTATTTCTTTCGTTATTTTTTTATCTGAACATTTTTTTAATAAAAATAATGCTTATTTTTTAGCTACAACTCTTTTAGAGCCATATTTAGAACGGCTTTGTTTTCTATTAGCTACACCAGTAGCATCCAAAGCTCCTCTTACAATGTGATAACGTACGCCAGGCAAATCTTTCACTCTTCCTCCACGTACTAAAACAGTACTATGTTCTTGTAAAGAATGACCTACTCCAGGAATATAAGCTGTTACCTCAGAACCGTTACTTAAACGTACTCTAGCGAACTTTCTTAAAGCGGAGTTAGGTTTTTTTGGTGTCATAGTAGAAACTTTAATACAAACACCTGATTTTTGAGGCGAATTGTAATTTTTAGTTTTTTTCTTTAAATTATTATAACTAAACCCTAAAGCAGGCGATTTAGATTTAGAAACTTTATCGCTTCTTCTTTTTTTAATTAATTGTGAAACAGTAGGCATCGCGAAATGAATCCCCTTTTTTTATTTTTTTTATAAAGTATAAAGATAAGACAACTTATTCTATCTTTTTTTATGATAAAAGTCAATATTTTTTATACTTTATTTTTGAAAAATATATCTTTTTTTATTAAATACTTTCTTCTGGTAATGTTTTTTCCTCTTCAAGAGTTTTTACTTCAAGGTTTTCTTCCAGATTTTCTGACTCAAACTCTAGGTTAATCTCTTGGCGAATTGGGTACTCAAAATAAGATGTTTCCAAAATACCTGTTCCCGCCCGAATCAAACCACCCACGATAACGTTTTCTTTCAACCCGTATAAATTATCTTTTTGACCTCTAATAGCTGCATCGATTAAAATTTTGGTTGTTTCTTGGAAAGAGGCTGCTGAAAGTAAAGAATCACTTTTCAACGAAGCTCTCGTAATCCCTAATAACACCGGTCGTCCTACAGCTAAAGTTTTGTTTTGTTTAATCATCTCGGCGTTAACTCGTTTGAATTCTTTAATGGAGACTTCTAATCCAGGTAAGAAATGAGTATCACCTTCAGAAATAATTAATACTTGTTTAAACATTTGGCGAACGATAATCTCAATGTGTTTATCACTAATATTAACACTTTGTGATTGGTAAACTTTTTGCACTTCTTCTAAAATGTATTTTTGTGTTTTTTTCACACTACTTACTCTTAACATTTCTCTTAAATCAATCGAACCAGAAGTTAACCTTTGTCCTGCTTCAACGTGCATATTTTTCTGCACTATAACATCCACATTACCATCAACAGTGTAAATATATTCTTCGTTCGGATTGTTATCAGGAACAATAATAATTTCGTAAGAATAAGAAGTAATGTTTTTCACGTCTCTAACCATACCGTCGTATTCACTAATAATAGCTTTACCTTTTGGTTTTCTCGCTTCAAATAATTCTTGAATTCTAGGTAAACCTTGCGTAATATCTGCTACCGAAAGAACTCCACCAGTATGGAAGGTCCTCATCGTTAACTGCGTACCCGGTTCACCAATAGATTGAGCCGCTACTACACCAACTGCTTCGCCTATTTCTACACTTTTATTAGTCGCTAAATTTAAACCATAACATTTAGTGCAAATGCCGTATTCGCAATTACACGTTAGAACGCTTCTGATTTTAACTTTAGTGATATTAGCTTCTAAAATAACTTTAATGATTTCTCTTGTGATAATTTCGTTTTTAGCTAAAATAACTTCTTGTATTTCTGGATGAATAATATCTTCTGAAGCAAAACGACCAAAAATTCTTTCTGGTAAAGAAATGATTTCTTTTTCGTCTCTTGTAATAGCTTCTACGCTAACGCCTTTGTCGCTACCACAATCTTCTTTGATAATAATGATATCTTGAGATACATCCACCAATCTTCTAGTTAAATAACCGGATTCAGCTGTTTTTAAAGCTGTATCAGTCGAAACTTTACGAGCTCCGTGAGTAGAAATAAAGAATTCATGCACTGTTAACCCTTCTTTGAAAGAGCTTTTAACAGGAATTTCTAATACTTCTCCTTTTGGACTATTCATTAATCCTCTCATCCCAGATAACTGAGAGAAGTTAGAAGCATTACCACGAGCTCCACTATCGCTAATCATGTATAAATGATTATCTTGGTGGAATTCTTGCATTAACCCTTCTTGGATCACGTCACGAACATTTTTCCATTCTTGAATTACTAAGCCTTTTTTTTCTGAAACAGTCAAAAAACCTTTATCATAAAATTTTTCTATTTCTAAAATTTTATTTTCTACTTGGTCGATTAAAGCTTCTTTTTCAGAATAAACGTTAATATCTGAATGAGAAATAGTAATCCCTCCCATTGTAGAGTATTGAAAACCTAAGTTTTTAATATCATCTAACATTTTGGAAGTTTCGGTAATATTGCTTTTCTTAAATACTTGGTCAATTACCATAGAAAGGAATCTTTTTTTGAAAGGTTCAGGTGGTTTAATATTAGCTAAATAATCGGAAGGATTAACGCCTCTAGGAATGAAATAAACATCTGGTGTTCTTACTTCTAAATTGTATAAAGAAGGTTCTTGAACATAGGGGAAATCGCTAGGTAAAATATTGTTAAAAATCATTTTCCCTAAAGTTGTAACCAAATACTTGTCTTTTTGCGCTTTGGAGAAATAAGAGTCAATATTAGACGTTTTTACTAAAATTCTTGTATGTAAAGAAATTACTTTATTATGGAAAGCTAATTCAGCTTCTTTTAAATCATAAAATAATTTTCCTTCATTACGGTGTTTGAATTGATGTTCTTCATTCAGTTTTTCAGGATTAACACCTTTTACTTTACGATTTTTAACCTCTTCAATAGTTAAATAATAATTGCCTAAAACCATATCTTGAGAAGGAGATAAAACTGGGCTACCGTTTTTAGGGTCTAAAATATTATTAGACACTAACATTAATAAACGTGCTTCAGCTTGAGCTTCTAAAGAAAGAGGAACATAAACTGCCATTTGATCGCCATCGAAATCCGCATTAAAAGCTGGTGTTACTAAAGGATGTAATCTAATTGCTTTACCATCGATTAACTTCGGTTCAAAAGCTTGTATTCCTAAACGGTGTAAAGTAGGAGCTCTGTTTAATAAAACCGGATGTTCTTTAACAACTTCCTCTAAAACGCTCCAAACATACTCATTCATTTTTTCATACAACAAATTAGCGCTTTTTTTATCAACTCCTTTAGCTTCTTGCAATTTGTTTAAAATAAAAGGTTTAAATAAAATGACTGCCATTTGTCTCGGAATACCACATTGGTGGATTTTTAAATCAGGACCAACGATAATAACTGAACGACCTGAATAATCCACTCTTTTTCCTAAAAGATTTTGACGGAAACGCCCTTGTTTTCCTCTCAACATTTCGGATAAAGATTTCAAATGACGGTTTCTCTCCACATTAGAAGTATTTTTTTTACTTACTTTTACATTATCAAACAAAGCATCAACCGCTTCTTGAAGTAGTCTTTTTTCGTTTTTAATAATTAATCTCGGCGCTTTTTGAATAATTTGTTTTTTCAAACGATTATTACGGTTTAAAATTCTTCTGTATAAATCATTAGTATCGGTCGTTGCAAAACGTCCACCATCTAAAGGAACAATAGGTCTTAAATCAGAAGGCAGAACAGGAATAACATCCATTACCATCCATTCTGGTTTATTATCGGATTTACTTAAAGATTCGATAATTTCTAATCTTTTAATAATTACATCTCTTTTTTGTTTAGAGACTTGTTTCAACATTTTTCTTAATTCTGCAACACTTTCCTCTAAATCAAGTTCTTCTAATAATTTTTTAATCGCTTCTGCCCCGGTTAAAGCGGCAAACCCATTACCAAAAAGTTCTAAATATTGGCTATATTGTAATTCTGTAATAATTTGTCTTTTTTCTAAATTAGTTTTACCTGGATCAAGAACGATATAAGAAACATAATAAACGATTTCGGATAATTCTTTAGCTTTAATACCTAATAAAATCGCTAATCTACTTGGCAAACTATTAACATACCAAGTATGAACGATAGGAGCTGCTAATTCAATATGTCCCATTCTTTCACGTCTTACTTTTTGTTCGGTAATTTCAATACCACAACGTGAACAAATTTGACCTTTTTTTAAGGTTTGTTTTTTGGCACAAGCGCATTGTAAATCTTTTACAGGACCAAAGATTTTCGGACAAAATAAGCCACCGAATTCCGGTTTAGCCGTACGATAATTAATAGTTTCATAATTAATAATTTCTCCATAAGACCATTGTCTAATTTCGTGCGGAGAAGCTAAACGAATTTTAAAATATTCGTATTCTCTACTACCGTATTCTTTTTGTGATTTAAAGTCAGTTTGTTCTTCTGCACTAAAAGTAACCGAAGAAGAAGAGCTTTTAGAACCAGAAGGAACCACATCTGTTAAAGCGGTTTCTTCATTTAAAAAAGGATTGAAATTTTCATCTAATTCTTTTTTGATATTTAGTTCGTAATCTTCTTCCTCTTCTAAATAATCTTCACTAAAATCAATGTCTTCTAAATCATCATCTTCATCATCGTTAAAATCATCATTATATAAACTAAAAACTAACTCAATTTCTTCTAAACAAGCCGGTTCGTCTTGAAATAACTGCAATAACATGGATTTATTAGTTTGAATTAAAGAACGACAATCCATAATTTTATTACTATGTAAAACTTCAATAATATCTGGATTTAAATTTAAATTTTCTAAAGATTCAGGCAAATAGTGCTCTTTTAAAATTAATATCGTTTCAAATAAAAATTCTTGCGGCAATAAAGTGTGGAGGTCTTTTAAAGTGTAATTGTTAAAATCAGATAACGAAGTAACACCGATTAATTTTAAAGCTTCAATAGTTTTTTCCGAAAGAGAAAGTTCTTCAATTTTAACATTTAAATTTATCATTGATTTTTTTTTCCTTATTATTATTAACTAAAGAATGATTAACTTTGTTCTCTTTAGTGTCAGATTTAATTAATTCCACATGCAAACCTAAAGATTGTAATTCTTTTGAAAAAACTCTAAAACTTTCAGGAATAGAAGGTTTTGGTAGCGGTAATCCGTTGGTAATAGAATTATAGGTTTTATTACGTCCGATAATATCATCACTTTTCACAGTTAAAATTTCTTGTAAAGTGTGAGCAGCACCATAAGCATATAAACTCCAAACCTCCATCTCGCCAAACCTTTGTCCTCCGTTTTGGGCTTTGCCACCCATCGGTTGTTGAGTTATCAAAGTATAAGGTCCTACGTTTCGAGCATGCAGTTTATCATCGATCATATGAGATAACTTAATCATATATAATGATCCTACAGACACAGGATTATCATAAGGTTCTCCCGTTCTTCCGTCGTATAAATTCATTTTACCATCAGGAGATAAATTAGCTTCTTCCATGATATTTTGTAAATCTTGGTTATTAACGCCATCAAAAATAGGCGTTACTACTTTAATGTTTAATTTTTTAGCTGCCATACCTAAATGCATCTCTAAAATTTGCCCAATATTCATACGACTTGGCACGCCTAAAGGATTTAAAATAATATCAATCGGAGTACCGTCAGCCATATAAGGAAGATCTTCTTTCGGTAAAATCAAGGAAATTACCCCTTTATTTCCGTGTAATCCCGCCATTTTATCACCGACATTGATTTTTCTTTTTTTAGCGATAAAAATACGGACAATTTCGTTCACACCTGGTTTGGCAATAGGATCGCCATTTTTAATAGAAAAATATTGTACACTTTGAACAATACCACCATCTCCACAAGGATATCTTAAAGAAGCATCTTTGTAATCACGTGCTTTTTCCCCAATAACCGTTTGAATTAATTTTTCGTAAGGCGTCGGTTCAAAAATTCCTTGAGGAATGATTTTACCTACTAAAATATCGCCCTCTTTAACTTCAGAACCAGGAATAATAATTCCTCTTTCGTCTAAATTTTTAACCGCTTCAGCGCTAACGTTGGGCACTTCACGAGTGATTTCTTCTTTACCAGAACCTTTTTTCAATTCTCTAGTTTGAATTTCGTATTTGTTAATATGAATAGAAGTATAAATATCGTTTTGCACTAAATTTTCCGACATAATAATCGCATCTTCATAATTATAACCGTGCCACGTCATGAAAGCTACCGTTACATTTCTACCTAAAGCTAATTCACCTTGGTAAGTTGAAGGACCATCTACGATAAGATCGCCTTTTTTAATATATTCGCCTCTAACCACGATAGGTTTATGTAAAATTAAAGTATCTTGGTTGGATTTAACAAAAGTCGTTAATTCATAAGAACGTTCTTGTCCTGATTCTTCTTTAATCACTATTTTTTTAGCATCAACGTATTTCACAATACCGCTTTCTTCAGCCACAATTAAGCAACCTGAATCTTTGGCTATTCTGTATTCAATGCCAGTAGCAACAATCGGAGATCTAGGAATTAATAAAGGTAACGCTTGGCGTTGCATGTTAGCGCCCATCAAAGCTCTAGAAGCATCATCATGTTCTAAAAAAGGAATAGAAGAAGTTGCTACAGAAACGATTTGTTTCGGAGAAACATCCATATAAGTAATCTTATTAGCATCAAATAATCCTGTTTCACCGTTTCTTCTTGCTATCACTTTTAAAGTTTTAAAATTGTTATTTTCATCTAAAGGCGTAGAAGCGGAAGCAATGATTTGCTCTTCCTCTTGAATAGCTGTTAAATAATCGTATTCTTGAGTTACGTGAGAAACACCGTTTTCATGCTTAACTCTAAAGAAAGGAGTTTTAATAAAACCGTATTTATCTACTTGGGCGTAAGTCGATAAAGAAGAAATTAAACCGATAGAAGGTCCCTCAGGAGTTTCAATCGGACATAAACGTCCGTAATAAGAGTTATGAACATCCCTTACTTCAACCCCAGCGCGGTCACGATCTATACCGTCCGTTCCTAAAGCAGAAATTCTTCTTTTTTGGGTTAACTCGGCTAAAGGATTAATTTGATCCATAAAGTGAGATAAACGCGAACTACCAAAAAAAGTTTTTAAAACAATAGAAAGCGAAGAGAAGTTAACTAACCCTCCAGGAGCGATAGATTCGAATTTACTAATTGACATACGGTCTTTAATGTTTTTTTCTGATCTAGTCAAGCCAATACGGAATTGATTTTTTAACAATTCATCTATTAACCTTAATCTTCTGTTTCCTAAATAATCGATATCATCAACATGTCCGATATTCATATACAAGTTTAAGTAATAACTAATGCTAGCGATAATATCAGATAAAACGATGTTTTCTGATCTTTCTTCTTGGTTATTGCCAATTATTTTCACAAAAGTTTTGTTTTCTTTGTCGTCTAAAAAATAAACTTCTAAAACTTCGTTAAAAACTTTTTTAACGTCGTTTTCTTTTTTTTCAACGTTTTGACATTCTAAAAAGAATTTAACTATTTTTTCATCAATCGTTTCTTTATTCTCTTCTATAATAGTGATAACTTCATCATTTAATATAGAATCAGCTTCAATTAATATTTCACCTGTTTGGAAATTAGAAATATTATCTTTAACGTATAAGTTGTCATCTGTTTCGCTTTTTCTATAAGTCATGGCGGATTCGTTAGTCATTTCGTTTTCTAAATGATATTCAGAATTAACCAATTCCTTACGTAAATATTGACGTTTTTCTCTTAATTGTTCGATGATATCACGCGTTAAAAGAGTGCCTTTAGGGAATAAAATCTCATTAGTATCTATATCTTTTAAATCTTTTGCTAAAAAAGTGTTTTCTGCTCTATTTAAAACATCTAATTTTTTATTGATTTTATATCTACCTACAGAAGATAGATCGTATTTTTTACGATCGAATAAACGCGTTCTAACGAACTCTCTCGCTGCATTGGCAGGCACTTTTTCCCCTTGATGTAATTTTGAATAAAGTTCCACAATAGCGTCACTAGAATTAGATTCTTCGTCTTTTTGAAAACTTAAATCCAATAATTCGTTTTTTCCAAAAACATTTTCAATTTCTTCTCTCGAATTAAATCCTAAAGTATGAATGAATTTAGTTAAAGGTATTTTTTTAGAACGATCTAATTTAGCATATAAAAAATCTTTATTACTTTGTTCGAATTCTATCCAAGCTCCCCTAGTAGGGATGATTTGACCTAAAAAAAGCATTTTATTCGTTTTATTGTCAAATTTTTGAGAAAAATAAGCCCCAGAAGAACGAATGATTTGCGCCACAACAACTCTTTCAGTACCATTGATAACAAAAGTTCCTGAAGGAGTGATTAAAGGCAAATCAGTCATTAAGATACTTGATCTTTTCACTTCTTTAGTTAAAACATTTTCTAATTTAACGTGGACGAACAATTCAGATGAATAAGTGAAATCTCTATTTTTAGATTCTTTAATATCTAATTTAGGCTTTTCTAAAAAAAAATCTTCAAAATGTAATTTTAAATCACCATTATAACTTTCAATGGGAAAAATATCTTCTAAAGCCGATCTAATACCTAATTCTAAGAATTTTTTAAACGAATTCTTTTGAATTTCTATTAAATTGGGTAAAGGAAAGTCATATTTCATTTTCGAATAGTTGCGTCGTTCTACTTTATTACCATATTTAATGTTGCGATATCTGCTCATTTTTTACTCCAATACATCATTTATTCATTTTTCGAAAGAAAATAGATAAAATCAAACCCTTAAAATAATCCTTTTATCTGATAAAAAAATATAAGTCAAAAGACAATAAAAAACCTAAGATTTTTTTCTCAGGTTTTTTACTAATAATATTTTTTAACGAATATTATTTTAATTCTACTTTAGCGCCCAATTCTTCTAATTTAGTTTTAATTTCTTCCGCTTCGTCTTTGCTAACATTTTCTTTAACAACAGCATCAGGTGTTTCAGTTAATTTTTTAGCTTCTGCTAATCCTAAGTTTGTAATTTCACGGATAGCTTTAATAACAGCTAATTTGCTAGAACCAAAGTTTTTTAAAATAACTTGGAATTCTGTTTGTTCTTCAACTGCAGCAACTGAGTCAGCACCGTTACCAGCTACAGCTAATGGTGCAGAAGGATCAATTCCGAACTCTTCTTTTAATCCATCTACTAATTCTTTAATTTCTAATAAAGACATCCCTTTTAAAGATTCAATAAAAACCTCTTTAGTTAATTTAGCCATTTGTTTGTTTCCTCTCTTTTATTATCATTTTAACAATTTTATATTTATTATTCTTTTTTAGATAAAATATCTAATCCAACGGATAATTCTTTTAAAGGCATTAACATACCTGAAGCTAACATAGTTAACAATACTTCTCTTGAAGGCAAAGCGGCTAACTCATACATCATTTCAACTGAATATATTTTATTTTCAACAAGTCCAGAAGAAATTTTAACAAATTTATTTGTTTTAGAAAAATCATATAAAGTCTTTAACGGTGAAATTAAGTCATCTTCGCTAAATAATAAAGCTTTTGAGTGTTGAAAATCAGCTAAATTTTGATGATCAACAGAAGTAAAAGCTCTTTTAATGATGTTATTAGAATATAATTTGATATTGCTGCCGAATTCTCTTAACTGCACTCTTAATTGAGTAAAATCACTCACTTTAAGACCTTTATATTCAAATAAAACCACTAATTTAGATTTGTTTATTTTTTCCGTTAAAGCGTTAACGTTTTCTATTTTTTGTTCGATAACAGGTCTTAACATATCTTTTTCATCCCTTTCTATTTATTTGTATATATCGTGCATTACAAATATGTTTTCAAAAAAGTTTTTTTAACTCATTAAAGTATGATCAACTCTAACACCAGGAGCCATCGTAGAAGAAAGAGTCATGGATTTGATAAAATTACCTTTTACTGTTTTAGGTCGTGCAGAAGTTATATGTTCGTATAAAAACTGAGCATTTTCCAATAATTGTTCTTTACTAAAAGAAGTTTTTCCTAAAATAGTGTGTAAATTACCATTTTTATCAACTCTATATTCTATTCTCCCTTTTTGAATATCTTTAATCAAAGGAGCTAAGTTGTCTGTAACTGTCCCTAATTTAGGGTTAGGCATTAAACCTTTAGGACCTAAAACACGTCCTAATTTGGACACACTTGGCATCATTTCAGGAGTAGCAATTAAAACATCAAAATCTAACCAATTTTTAGCGATTTTATTCACTAATTCTTGGTCTCCTACTATATCAGCACCAGCTTCTTCAGCTTCTTTAACTTTCATCCCTTTAGCTAGAACAGCTACTTTTAGCTTTTTACCGCTACCATGAGGCAACACTAAAGCACCACGAATATTTTGTTCTGATTTTTTAGGATCAAGATTTAAAGAAAAAACACATTCAACAGTGGAATCAAATTTAACTAATTGAGTTTGTTGAACTAAATCAACTGCTTGCGAAACTGAATAAGATTTCTTAGAATCTATCATTTGACGCATAGCTAAATATTTCTTACTTCTTTTCATATTTAAAAAACCTGTGTAAAATTTAAAACCTTTCTAGGACGTTATTCAAAATAAAATCATTAAAAATATTTGTTTCCACTAATAGGGGAAACAAATTATTTTTCAACTACAATACCCATATTAAGTGCAGTACCTTCTATTATTTTACAAGCACTGTCAACTGTATAAGCGTTTAAATCAGACATTTTTAATTTAGCGATTTCTTCTATTTGTTCGTATTTAATGGTTGCTACTTTACTTTTGCTAGCGTTAGCAGAACCTTTTTGGATATTAGCAGTTTTTTTCAAAAGATCACTAGCTGGCGGAGTTTTAGTAACAAAAGTAAAACTTCTATCATCGTAAACAGAAATAATAACTGGAATAACAAAACCCGTTTGATCTTTAGTTTCTTCGTTAAACTTGGAACAAAAAGTCGGAATATTTACTTGAGCCTGACCTAAAGCTGGACCTACTGGCGGAGCTGGATTCGCTTTCCCTGCAGGAATTTGAAGTTTTACAGTTTTTACAACTTTTTTAGCCATTTTATTCAAACCTCTTTTTTATTAATTTGTATTATAAAAAAATTTATATATTTAAAAATTTAAGAAAATAAAATAATAACTGAAATATTATAACATATTTACAGCATTAAAAAAGACACTAATTCAAAAAACAGTCATTAAAGGATTTCTTTAAAAGAATCAAAAGAAATTTCGATAGGAGTAGCTCTTCCGAATAAATCAATTTCAACAATAATTTTATCTTGATTATGATCTACAAAAGATACTTTACCAGTTTGACCAGCAAAAGAACCGTTAGTGATTTCTACCTGTTTACTAATTAAATAATCATAATTAGGCTTAGTGATGATCCCCATTTTTAATAAAATAGGTCTTATTTCGTTATCGCTCAAAGGAACGGGTTTAGAACCGCCTCCTCTAATAGAACCTAAAAAACCAGTTACTTTCGGAATGTTTCTTACCACAAACCAAGAATGATCAGTCACAACCATTTTAACAAACACATAACCAGAATAGATTTTTTTCTCTCTTGTTTGTTTAGTGCCGTCGGCTTTAGTTTTATAATAAGTTTCTTTCGGACAAATAGCGTCTAAAATTAAACTGGAAATACCAACTCCGCTATCAGCAATTCTTAATAAATCTTCTTTAACAGAATTTTCATAACCTGAATAAGTTTGAATGATATACCATTTAGCTTCATTATCGTTGTTTTTTTTGCTGTGTTGCTTTTCTTGCGTTTTATTAACAACTTTATCTATTTCTTTTTCTTTTGTATCTATCATATTCAAACACCCTAAATTAATATAATTTATTTTCTATTAAATATTATAATCTTATTTATTTTGAAAATACCCACTACATTTGGAAATATAGTCTTTATAAAGCGTTTCAAAGATTGTATTCATTGTTACTAAAATCAAGATAAAAATTAAAACATGTATAATTTGGAAAAAAATTTGCGTACTTGTCGGTAAGCTAACCGCTTTCATGCCTTTCATAGTTTTTCTCATCAAGAAAAAAACACTTAATAAGAAAACCGCTAGAGCAGCACCAAATAAGACTTTATATAATGATTTTTCTTGATCTTGTTTCATAAAATCGCCA
The DNA here is from genome assembly GCF_000300695.1 of Italian clover phyllody phytoplasma str. MA1. Taxonomy (NCBI): domain Bacteria; kingdom Bacillati; phylum Mycoplasmatota; class Mollicutes; order Acholeplasmatales; family Acholeplasmataceae; genus Candidatus Phytoplasma; species Italian clover phyllody phytoplasma. The sequence goes on along the minus strand of NZ_AKIM01000011.1, from coordinate 10,136 downwards.
AAAAAGCCCATAAATACCATAGTCACAACGATCAAAAAAACATTGATCAAACTGTATTCTTGTTTGATTATTTTAAACAAAGGATTTGCGTGTTTTTCTTCTTTATTTTTATATGACATAAAAACTCCTCTAATTTAATATTTGATTTATCTAGATTCTTCATGTAAAACGTGTTGTTTACAGTGAGGACAATATTTCTTCAAAGTCAAACGATTACTTCTATTATGAGCATCAGTATGATAATTACGATTTAAACATACAACACATATTAAAATATTTTTTTTAGTCATTTTTCAGAATCCTTCTTTTTTTAAAAGATAAAAAATAAATTTAAGTAAATCAAAATATATCCCCTTTATTTTAACATATTTTTTGAAAATTAACGAAATATATTATTTTATTTCATTTGTAAACCAAACATAATCACAGCCGCAGCTACACTAACGTTTAAAGAATTGATTTTTCCACTCATAGGAATCCGTACTAAGTAGTCACAATTTTTCTTCAATAAGGGTCTAACCCCGATACCTTCATTACCCAAAATAATAGCAAAAGATTCGTTTTGAGGAATTTTTTTAAACACCAATTCTGCTTTCATATCGGTTCCAATTACCTTAATAGCGTATTTTTGCAATTGTAAAATAGTATGGTGTAAATTATTAACTAAAAAAATATTAACGTATTCTAAAGCTCCACTAGAGGTTTTAGCCACTGTTCCGTTTAAAAGAACTTGGTGTTTTTTACCTATAATAACGCCGTCAAAATTAGCAGCTTCCACGCTTCTTAAAATGGCTCCTAAATTGTGAGGATCATGTATTTCGTCTAAAATTAAAAATTTTTGTTTTTTATCGGTCGATAAATAATCCACTAAATTTTTATAAGTATAATCTTGGACTTCAGCAACAACTCCTTGGTGTTGAGTGCTTTGCGCTTTTTCGTTTAATTGGTGTTTATTTAACATCTCATATGTCAGATTATGGTTTTTTAAATGGTTTAAAAACGCCGTATCAGTCATTTTTACATCAATGTATATCTTATAAATGGGTCGTTTAGCATTAATAGCCTCTTTGATGATATTTTTTCCATAAATAATCATGGTTTTAATTCTTTCCTTGAAATTACGTTGATAAGCATTATTTATTAAACAATTTCTGCTTAAAAGCAGTTAATTGTTTAATAAATATCATGCCTAAAACCAAAATAATATTGATAATAGTTAAAAGTATAAAAACCGTTAAATGCTCATATATTTTATCAGTAATATTGCACAATACTTTTTGGAATTCTATTTTTTTGAAGAAAGTCAAATATCCAAAGATTAAAAAACCTACAATCATAACGTGAAATAATAATGTTTTCCATTTATTAAAAGGAAGACAGTTCTTAAAAAACAAGAAACAGAAAATAAAGGAAGTGATTAACATCAACAAGACTGACACATTATCATGCCTATTCGTTTGATCGCTCCATTTCACATGCAATAAGTAAATATAATTAAAAGCAATTAAAGAAGCGAAGAAAAAAGCGTTTTTTAAAATGTTGCTTAAAAAATTTTTATTCAAAGGTTTATCGTTAGGTTCTAAAGATAAAAAGAAAGACGGGGTTCCGATGAAAAAGATATCAATTAAATTCCATTTTAAAGGATCAAAAGGGAAAATTATATCATCCATTAAAGAGTAATAATTGTGGAAAATAGTAATGACTGCTAATAAAAAAGATAAAATAGATTTTACTAAAAATAAAACTGAGTTTTTTTCTAAATTATTAATCACTCTTCTACCTTCAGAAACAACTTGCGGTAAAGAACTAAAGTTAGAATCAATTAAAACTAAATTAGCTACATTTTGAGCTGCTTGACTACCAGAAGCCATAGCGATCGACATATCTGATTCTTTAAAAGCTAAAATATCATTAACACCATCGCCAATCATCGCGACTTTTTTATTATTTTGTTTCAAAGTTTTAATTAGAATTTGTTTTTGTTCTGGCGTTGCTCGCCCAAAAACATCGTATTTATGAGCTATTTTAATTATTTCTTTTTCGCTTAGACCAGCTAAATTGATAGCTTGTTTTTTGCTTTCAATAATGCCTATTCTTTGGGCGATATAAGAAATAGTAGAAGGATTATCACCAGAAATGATTTTCATTTGAATCCCTAAATTTTTAAAATAAGTCACAGTATCAAAAGCATCTGCTTTAATTTTATCTTCTAACATAATTAAGGAAACGGCTTGATATTCAGTATTATGATCAATTTTTTCTATACTTTCATTAGTTTGAGCTAATAATAACACTCTATAACCCATTTTAGCGTGTTTTTCGACATCTTTTTCGATTTTAGCAAACTTTTTTTTGAAAATAATTTCCGGAGCTCCTAAAAGAAAAGTACCTTCTTGCTCAAATTCTACGGCGCTATATTTTCTTAAACTAGAGAAAAACTCAATCTTTTTGATTTTATGATTTCCTTTAGGAGAATCCTCATTCTTTAAAAATTTATAATGTAGAGCTTTTTGTGTTGGGTTATCATCCGGAAAAGAGCTAATAATACTAGTCATTAAATCTTCAGAAACTTTTTTGGCTTCCGGATAAGAATAAACTTCTTTGACTTCCATAGTTCCATCAGTAATAGTACCAGTTTTATCTAAACATAAAATATCTATTTGGGTTAACACCTCAATCCCGAATAAATCTTTCATATAAGCGTTCTTTTTCGCTAAATTAACGAAACCAACCACTAAGGACATGCTAGTCAATAAGAATAAACCTGAAGGCATCATTCCTATCATAAAACCACTTAAACCTAAAAGGAATTCTGATTCAGTGCGAATGCGAGATTCATAAGAGAAATAAAAGATAAAAGTAGTAGGGATTAATAAAATAATTATCACCATGACTAAATTAGCGAAATTTTGCATTAAAGGGGTTTTGATGTTTTTATATTTTTTTGCTTCATGGGTTAATTTAGAAATATACATATCATCACCCACAGCCGTAATTTTCGCACAAGCACGTCCAGAAACAACATAACTACCGGAATATAAAAAATCGCCTTTACTTTTGAAAACCGATTTAGATTCTCCTGTTAAAAAAGATTCATTTACTTCTAAAGCGCCTTCAACGATTTTAGCGTCTGCTACAATCTGAGCCCCTAATTCTAAAAATAAAAGGTCTTTAACTACTACTTCATTCATAGAAGCTGACTTTAAAACGCTATCGCGCACTACATAAGTATCATTAGACATTAACAAAGAAATCTTATCTAAAACTCTTTTAGCCTTAATTTCTTGGACAATGCCTAAAGATAAATTTAAAAAATTAACCAATAAAAACAATAATTGATCGTATCTTTTAATCGACATAATAATAATAAACAGGATTAAAACTAATAAATTCAACAAAGTGAAAACATTAGAAACAATAATATCTTTCACACTTTTAATGTTCTTATCTTTTTTAAGATTTTTTTTTCTTTCTTGTAGTTGTTTTTCTACTTCTACTTGCGGAAGCCCTGTAAGGTTAAAAAATTTGTTATCAGTTTTTTTATTCATAATCATAACCTACCGTTTTTGATATCGACTTTATCATTTTTTTGGGAAAAAGATGTTTTTTCAAATAAAACTTTTTTCTTCTAAAAGTTTTCTTAAAAGGTCTGCTTGTTTAAAATCTTTATTTTGTCTAGCTTGAAGCCATTTTTGATAAAGAGTTACATCTTGGAGAATAATATTTTTTAAAGGTAAAGAAATACCTAAATTTTGAAACAAATATAATAAAGTGTTTTGTAATTCGGACATTTCGGTTAAAACATAAGTTTTATTCAATTCTTTGATAATTTTATCTATGAGAGTGACCACATTAGGAGTATCAAAATCATTTTGCATCAACTGATGAAATTGTTGTAAATAAGCTAATTTTTTACTCGAAGTCTTTTTATGATTCATTTTTAATTGAAAATTGTTTTTATTTAAAGTATGAACTATTTTATGATATTTAGTTTGTATAGGTAAAAGCAATTCATAACTAAAATTAATAGGTTGTAAGTAATGATGCGATAAAAAAAAGAATTTAATCACGTTAGCTTCAAAATCTTTTAACACATCTTTCGCTAAAACAACGTTATTTAAGGATTTACTCATTTTTTGTTTTTGGTAATCCACCCGTCCTATATGAACGAAAAAATTAGTTAAAGGTTTTTTTTGACTAGCTAAAAACTGAGCTTGTTCGTTTTCATGATGAGGAAATTTCAAATCATTGCCACCGCCGTGAATATCAATAGTGGTTTTAAAAATATCTTTAATCATGACAACACATTCAGTATGCCAACCAGGTCGGCCTAAACACCAAGGACTTTCGTATTGAACTCCTGTTTCGGTTTTTTTCCATAAAATAAAATCTTCAACATTTTCTTTTTGAGGATCTAACTCTTTACGAGTATTTTTTTTCAATTTAGTTAAATCTTGTTTACTTAAACTACCGTAATTATCAATTAAATTAACACGAAAATAAACGCCTTTTTTAGTTAGATAAGCATAACCTTTTTGCATTAAATCTTGGATAAAATTAATAATAGACTTGATATAATTGGTTACCAAAGGAAATTTATCAATGGTATCAATATCTAGTTTTTTTAATAAAGTAAAAAAAGCTTGAATATAATGTTGAGAAATTTTGACTTCTGTGGTGTTGTTAGCTAAAGCGGTTTGAATGATTTTATCATCTACATCCGTAATATTAACGACTAATTTAACCTTAAAATCTAATAAAGTGAAATATCTTTTCATCATATCAAAAAAAATTAAAGGTTTAATATTGCCGATATGAAGGTGATCATAAACAGTTGGACCACAAACATAAATATTAACTTCATTTTCAGTTAAAGGGGTAAATTTTTCTTTTTTTTGGGTTAATGAATTATAAATTTTCAACATGATATTCCTTTTACTTTTTAAAACAAGATATTTGTTAATTAATGATTGTTTTTTATCAGATAGTTTTTTAACTTAATAAATTAATTCTTTTCAGATAAGAAGCTTAAAATAGTTTGGATATTTTTTAAAACAGTTTCTTTTCCTAATAATTCTAAATAAATAGGTAAATGTGGGCCATTCATTTGTAAAGTAGATACTATACGAATTAAAATAAATAAATGTTTACCTTTTAAATGTGATTGTTGTTCTAAGTTAGCGATACTTTCTTTGATGTTAACAGAATCAAAATTTTCTAACTTATATAATATATTATATAGAATTTGCACCAAGTTAAAACCTTTATTTTCTTTAATAAAGATTAAAAATTCTTCTTTAACTTCTTTCGGTTCTACAAAAAATCTTTGGTATAAGTGTACTATTTCTGCTAGATAACTAATTCTACTTTGAAATAAAGACACTATTTTGGTTAATTTCTCCTGAGAAATAACAATCTTGGCTTGGTTAAAAAAAACGGCTGTTTGAGAAACTAAATCCACAAGAGGCATTTTTTTCAAATATTGGCTATTAATAAAGGATAATTTGGGCACATCAAAAATAGCGGGCGCTTTAATAAAGCGTGTTTTATCAAATAAAGACACCATTTCTTCTAAAGAAAAAATAGTTTTATTACTTTTAGGGGCGAAACCTAAGAGAAACAAGAAATTAAATAAAGCTTCTGGAACATAACCTAAAGTCATGTATTTTTCAATAAATTGAATTACATTCTTATCTCTTTTACTGAGTTTCTTTTTCTGTTCGTTTAAAATTAAAGAAATATGCGCAAAAGTAGGTATTTCCCACCCAAAAGCTTGATAAATCATTATTTGTTTCGGAGTATTGGTAATATGTTCTTCACCGCGGAAAACATGAGAAATCGCCATCAAATGGTCATCTATCGCTACAGCATAATTATAAGTCGGATAACCATTTTCTTTCATAATGATCCAGTCTTCAATTTCTTTACTATCAAAAGATAAAGAACCTCGAATTAAATCTTTAAACTCATATTTGGTTTCAGCAGGAACTTTAAAACGTACTACATATTTAGAATTATCTTTTTGGTATTCTTTGTAAGCCAATTTTTTATCTAACAATATTTGGGTATATTTTTGATAAAAAGTTAATCTTTCGGATTGTCTATAAGGTCCTAAAGGACCTCCGATATCAGGTCCTTCGTTCCATTTGATACCTAACCAATTTAACTGTTCTAATTGTTTTTTTTCACTGTCAGCGACGTTTCTCGCTAAATCAGTATCTTCAATTCTAATAATTAATTCGCCTTGATAACGCGCAGCGAATAAATAGTTAAATAAAGCGGTTCTGGCGTTACCGATATGTAAAAAACCGGTCGGACTTGGGGCGTAACGCACTCTTATTTTTTGCATCTACTTTCTCCTTCTCATAAACGCATTATATAATAAATTATTTTAATAAAGTCTTTTAAAATTAAAAAAGAGCCTTTTTTAAAAGGCTCTTCATACTGGTAAAAATATTATTAAGAAATAAATTAACGTTTGGAAAATTGAGGTGCACGACGAGCTTTTTTTAAACCGTATTTTTTACACTCAACACAACGTGAATCTCTAGTCAATAAACTAGCTTTTTTTAAAATAACTCTTAAATTCGGTTCGGCTTCTAATAAAGATCTAGCAATGCCTAAACGGATCGCTCCGCTTTGGGCAGTTATTCCGCCGCCATGAACATTCGCAACCACATCATATTTTTCTAAAGTATTAGTTAATTTTAAGGGTTTTAAAGTTTCTAAACGAGTTTCTTGAGAAGGGACATAATTAGTAAAATCTCTTTTATTAATTTTAATTTGTCCTGTGCCAGAAGTTAAAATAACTCTCGCTACAGAACTTTTACGTCTGCCTGTTCCAAAATATTGATTTTTATTCATTTTCATTATACCTCTAACGCTTTAGGTTTTTGTGATTCGTGCCTATGCGATTCGTTAGCATAAACAAATAATTTTTTACGCATTTGGCGTCCAAGTTTAGTATGCGGTAACATGCCGAAAACAGCTTTCTCAATAATCAAAGTAGGAGATTTTTTCAACATATCAGAAACCATTACTTTAGTTAAACCACCTGGATAACCTGAATGTCTGTAATAGGTTTTTTGTTCCCATTTTTTACCTGTTAAATGGATTTTAGAAGCATTAATAACTGCTACATAATCGCCATTATCAATATGAGGAGTATAATGAGTTTTACCTTTGCCTTTTAAAACAGAAGCTACTTTAGTTGCTAAACGTCCTAAAGTTTTTCCTTCAGCGTCTACTATATACCATTTTCTTGTCACCATTTGATCGTTAACGCTAATAGTTTTATTGTTTAATTTTAATTCTTTTTTTTGTTCTACGTTTGTGTTATTCATGAATAATAATATTGCTCCTAGAAAAATTTTATATTTTAAAATTTTTTTATCCAAATTTTAAAATTGCGAAAAATGATTAAATGTACTTATTAATTATAATACATTGCTGCCAAAATGTCAACTTGCTTTGTAAAAAAAATCAAATAAAAACAAAAAAATAATATTAATAAAAAGACAATAATTTCTTAAAAACATCAAAAAATAATTAATTTTATTTTTTTGTTTTTATTGGAATAAATCGATGTGGAGCGAATGATGGGAATCGAACCCACATCTCTAGCTTGGAAGGCTAGGGTAATAGCCATTATACGACATTCGCCTTTGTTTTAATGGTCGGGAAGACAGGATTTGAACCCGCGACCTCCTGGTCCCAAACCAGGCGCTCTACCAAGCTAAGCTACTTCCCGCTTCAAAATTGTATATTTAAAATTAAAATGGCACACTCAAGAGGACTCGAACCCCTAACCTTCTGATCCGTAGTCAGATGCTCTATCCAATTGAGCTATGAGTGCCTATATCAATTATTGAGCTATGAGTTGCTTTTTTAAGTTGTTTTATTTAAAATTGGTGACCCGTACGGGATTCGAACCCGTGAATGCATGCGTGAAAGGCATGTGAGTTAACCGTTTCTCCAACGGGCCATATTTGTATAATTTAAATCTTAAAAAATAGTGCGAAATAAAATAGTAAAAATAAGTTTTATTAACAAGAAATATTAATAGGATATTTTTAAATTAATTTCTTCTCAAAATGAATTAATTAATTTAAAATAACTTTTAATTTTTAACCGTTTAAGATTTTAACAATATTTTTTAATAAAGTCAATCTTTTTTATTAATTTTTGTAAAAAAACAATAGAAAACAAACATTAAATATTTATTCTATAAATAAATATTGGAAAATGTTAATTTTTATATTATTGACTATTTCATTATAATATAAAAAACTTTTGATTAAACAAAAAAAGAAAAAATTTTTACAATAAAAAAAGACTAAGTCAAAATAGTCTTTTTTTATTGTAAAAAATAACAATTATTTCTTAATTAAAACTTAGTGAGATTGATTGTTTGGGCATTGAGATATCCCAAAACTTTAGAAACTTTTTGAAATTTAAAAAAAATATTTCCTTAGTTTGAAAAGATATGAAATTATCTAATTAATTTTTTATCCTTAAATTATTATCGTTTCGCATAGGCCCTAAATCGCTCATACTTAATTTAGTGCACTGCTTAACATTTTTAGACAGTTTTATAACTTGTTAAAGTCGAAAGATTTTGTAAAATTGATATTGATTTGTTTTATTGCATCAACAATTTTATTATATTTGATAACATATTTGTATTTGTTATGAGTTAAACAGTTAACAAATCTCTTTAATATTGGTAAAATTTGTTTATTGCTAGTTTTTTAAAAAATAGGTTTTAAATAAGGATAAAATCTTGCAAGAATTGCAACAAAATCTTTTAAAGTCTTTAATAAAAAATATAAATCATCAATTTAAATAAAAAAATATTTAAAAAACGAGAACAGAATAATATCACGATAAAAAATAATACAAGATTTTATATTTTTTTATTTATTCTTTTTTAAAAAATAATTAACAATGTTTAAAATTATAAATAAAATCTCCATAAAACACATTACAAAAGCTTCAAATAAAAAATAAACTAAAACCCATTCATATTTTTTTGGTATTTTTTGTTCAATAAAACGATCTAATTGATTTAAATAATTTACCCAAATTAAAGTATATAAAATTAAAATAAAAAAAGATTCTAATAAATTAAACATTAAAAACCAAAAAGATTTATTTTCTTCAGGTAATAATAAATCAGGTATCCGATATGATCCACTAAATATACTAACAATAAATAAAATTCTTAAACAGGAATGAAATTTGGAATTTAATTTTATTTTATTTATTTTATATAAAAAACTGATAAAAATAATAATAATAATTAAAGTTAATAATAAAGGAGTAAAAACAAAAAATAATAAAAAATATTTTAAAATTATTTGAGCGAATTCTTTATTTTCGGAAAATGTTAATACTAAATATTCTAATCTATATAAAAAAGCTAACATTATTCCATAAAGAATAGCATTTAAAAAAGAATAAAAACGCAATATCAAACTAGTAAATACATAAATATTACATAAACAATAACAAATAAAATAAATAATGATTATGATAACGAAAAATATAAACAAGTAGTATACTAATTTGTTAAAATCAGTAATACTTTTTAAAAATAAATAAGAAATAATTGTAGATATGATTGTCAATAAGATTAAAAAAGTCAATTTCTGAAAAACACTTTTATATGATGTAAGAATTTGAGAGTCATCAATAATCTTTTGTTTTTGAGAAATTTGATTAATTTTTTTGTAGTTGATTGTATACTTTGTTGACATTCTTTTTTATTATTAATATAAGTTTTAAAATTACTTTTATAAAATCGACTGGAAGGGTCGATAATAAAATCTAAATATTTTGTTTTTAAAATGATATATATAGCAATTAAACAACTAAAAATGTGAAATATTAAAAAATAAATTTTATAAGGAATCATTATTTTAATTTTCCTTTCCGCAATAAATATTTAAATATTTATTAGGATCTAAACCGCGTTTAGGTTGAATTAAGTTGATTAACATATGTGTAGAATCAAAAAAATTAACTTTATTAATTAATTTAGTCGTAAAAGGACTGAACTGTTCCAAAACTTTAGACACTTTTTACTTTTTAAAAATTCTTTAAGGCTAACTATTAAGTTAGTCTTTTTTTCTTTT
>NZ_AKIM01000010.1:0-12309 GCF_000300695.1 Italian clover phyllody phytoplasma str. MA1 | reverse complement strand
ACCTACTGATTACAAGTCAGTTGCTCTACCTATTGAGCTATTTTGGCTTTAAAATTGTGATTGTAAAAATTGGTAGAGGATGAGGGACTTGAACCCCCGACATTCTGCTTGTAAGGCAGACGCTCTCCCAACTGAGCTAATCCTCTTTTTAAAAGTAATTTTTCAAGTAATCCTTGGCAAAAACCTATCTTCACTTTCCATACGAAAAACTATTGTCGGGGTTTAAGGGCTTAACTGCTGTGTTCGGAATGGGAACAGGTGTTTCCCCTTGACTAAATCACCAAGGATCTTTCAAAACTAGATAACCATAGTTATTTCAAAAAAATCAAAGTCAATGGATCTATTAGTACTAGTCAGCTGAAAATATCACTACTCTTACACCTCTAGCCTATCAACCTGGTAGTCTTCCAGGAATCTCATAGGGAAATCTCATCTTAAGGGAGGCTTCACACTTAGATGCTTTCAGTGTTTATCCTTTCTATACATAGCTACTCAGCTGTGGCTCTGGCGAACCAACTGAAACACCAGCGGTATATCCATCCCGGTCTTCTCATACTAGGGACAGCTCCTTGCAAATTTCCAACGCCCACGACGGATAGAGACCGAACTGTCTCACGACGTTCTGAACCCAGCTCGCGTTCCGCTTTAATGGGCGAACAGCCCAACCCTTGGAACCTTCTCCAGCTCCAGGATGCGATGAGCCGACATCGAGGTGCCAAACCGCTTCGTCGCTGTGAACGCTCGGAAGCGATAAGCCTGTTATCCCCAGGGTAGCTTTTATCCGTTGAGTCACGGCCCTTCCATACGGTACCGTAAGATCACTAAGTCCAACTTTCGTTTCTGCTCGACTTGTAGGTCTCGCAGTTAAGCACCCTTTTACCTTTACGCTCTTAAAATGATTTCCGACCATTTTGAGGGTACCTTTGAACGCCTCCGTTACTCTTTAGGAGGCGACCGCCCCAGTCAAACTGCCCACCAAACACTGTCCCTCATAATACACTTATGCAGGTTAGAAGCTAAAAATAACAAGGGTGGTATTCCAAGGATGACTCCATTAGAACTAGCGTCCTAATTTCACAGTCTCCCACCTATCCTCTACATGCAATTTTCAATTTCAATATTAAGCTACAGTAAAGCTCCATGGGGTCTTTTCGTCCTGTCGCGGGTAACCGGCATTTTCACCGGTAATTTGATTTCACCGAGACTCTTGTTGAGACAGCGCCCAAATCGTTATGCCTTTCGTGCGGGTCGGAACTTACCCGACAAGGAATTTCGCTACCTTAGGACCGTTATAGTTACGGCCGCCGTTCACTGGGACTTCAATTCAATGCTTCAAGTTACCTTTGACATCTCCTCTTAATCTTCCAGCACCGGGCAGGCATCAGCCCCTATACATCACCTCACGGTTTAGCAGGGACCTATGTTTTTGATAAACAGTCGCTTGGGCCTATTCTCTGCGGCTTTTACTTTTTATCATAAAAGCTCTCCTTATCCCGAAGTTACGGAGTCATTTTGCCGAGTTCCTTAACAAGAGTTTTCTCGCGCGTCTTAGTATACTCTACCTTCCCACCTGTGTCGGTTTACGGTACAGGTAAAAAAACAATTAGCCCTAGAAGTTTTTCTTGAAAATATGACTTCAGTCACGTTACCTTCAAACCTTATTTTTTGGAATAAGAAGACGGATTTGCCTATCTTCTCAAACTCGGTTCTTCTACCCTAATCCAATAAAGGGTGTGCTTAGCCTGTTTTGTAGCTCCATCAGTTGTTTTCTTAGTGCAGGAATTTTAGCCTGCTTGCCATCGACTACGCATTTCTGCCTCGCCTTAGGACCTGACTAACCCAGGGCGGACGAACCTGCCCCTGGAAACCTTGGGTTTTTGACGGATAGGATTCTCACCTATCTTTTCGTTACTTACACCGGCATTCTCACTTCTGACCTCTCCACCACTGCTTCCGCTATGGCTTCATAGATGTCAGAACGCTTCCCCTACCATATTAAAAATAATAAATTATTTTTATATCCGTAGCTTCGGTATAATGTTTTAGCCCCGTTAAATTTTCGGTGCAGAGTCATTAGATTAGTGAGCTATTACGCACTCTTTAAAAGATGGCTGCTTCTAAGCCAACTTCCTAATTGTTTAAACGTCTCTACTTCCTTTTCCACTTAACATTAATTTAGGGACCTTAGCTGACGGTCTGGGCTCTTTCCCTTTTGACCATGGACCTTATCACCCACAGTCTGACTGCTAATTGTTTTTAATGACATTCGGAGTTTAATTGATATCGGTACCCCGAGGTGGAGCCCTCAATCATTTAGTGCTCTACCTTCATTAAAATTTCTTAATTAACGCTAGCCCTAAAGCTATTTCGGGGAGAACCAGCTATCTCTGAGTTCGATTGGAATTTCACCTCTAGCCACAAATCATCCAAACACTTTTCAACGTGTCCTGGTTCGGTCCTCCATTTGGTTGTCTCCAAAATTCAACCTGTTCATGGCTAGCTCACTTCAGTTTCGGGTCTATGACATAAAACTAAACGCCCTATTAAGACTCGCTTTCGCTACGGCTTCGTTCCTTCAAACTTAACCTTGCTATATATCATAACTCGCCGGTTCATTCTGCAAAAGGCAAGCTATCACTCATTAACGAGCTCTAACTAATTGTAAGCACATAGTTTCAGGATCTATTTCACTCCCCTTCCGGGGTTCTTTTCACCTTTCCCTCACGGTACTAGTTCACTATCGGTCACCAAGTAGTATTTAGCCTTAGGAGATGGTCCTCCCTATGTTCCAACAAGATTTCTCGTGTCTCGCCGTACTTTTCGATACCCTAGATTTTAACTTACCCTTACAGGACTATCACCTTCTTTGGTGTTTTTTCCCAAAAACTTCAAGTTGGTTAAAATTTTGTAACTAGTGGCGGTATCAGGCTCCTCCGGATTCGCTCGTCACTACTACCAGAATCGTTATTACTTTCTTTTCCTGCAGTTACTTAGATATTTCAGTTCACTGCGTATCCCTTTTTGATTCGAAAATCAAAAAACTATATTGTTATTATAGTAGGTTTCCCCATTCGGAAATCCACGGATCTTCATTTATTTACAACTCCCCGTGGCGTATCGCCGTTAATTGCGTCCTTCATCGGCTCTTGGTGCCAAGGCATCCACTATGCGCTCTTAATTCCTTCAATTTTTTTGATTTTACTATGTTTATCTACTTTTCAAAGAACTTTTTTTAAGACAACGCTTATAACTTTTAAAATAAACTGGTGGGCCTAAATGGACTTGAACCACCGACCTCACGCTTATCAGGCGTGTGCTCTAACCAGCTGAGCTATAGGCCCTTAATGCCTTAAAAAAGAAAAACTTATTAATTTTCTAAGTCTTTCAAAACTGAAGATGATAATTTTATTGTTTCCTTAGAAAGGAGGTGATCCATCCCCACCTTCCGGTAGGGATACCTTGTTACGACTTAACCCCAATTATCGACCCTACCTTAGACGGATCCTTCTTCTTACGAAGTTAGGCGACCGCTTTGGGGTATTGCCAACTTTCGTGGTTTGACGGGCGGTGTGTACAAACCCCGAGAACGTATTCACCGCGACATGCTGATTCGCGATTACTAGCGATTCCAACTTCATGAAGTCGAGTTGCAGACTTCAATCCGAACTGAGATTGATTTTGTGAGATTGGCTAAGAACTCGCGTTTCAGCTACTCTTTGTATCAACCATTGTATCACGTTTGTAGCCCAGATCATAAGGGGCATGATGATTTGACGTAATCCCCACCTTCCTCCAATTTTTCATTGGCAGTCTCGTTAAAGTCCCCATCATTACATGCTGGCAATTAACGACAAGGGTTGCGCTCGTTTTAGGACTTAACCTAACATCTCACGACACGAGCTGACGACAACCATGCACCACCTGTTTTCCTGATAACCTCCATTATATTTCTATAACTTCGCAAGAAAATGTCAAGACCTGGTAAGGTTTTTCGTGTATCTTCGAATTAAACAACATGATCCACCGCTTGTGCGGAGTCCCGTCAATTCCTTTAAGTTTCATACTTGCGTACGTACTACTCAGGCGGAGTACTTAATGTGTTAACTTCAGTACCGGTTTTACCCGACACTTAGTACTCATCGTTTACGGCGTGGACTACCAGGGTATCTAATCCTGTTTGCTCCCCACGCTTTCGTGCCTCAGCGTCAGTAAAGACCCAGCAAGCCGCCTACGCCTCTGGTGTTCCTCCATATATTTACGCATTTTACCGCTACACATGGAATTCCGCTTGCCTCTATCTCACTCTAGTAAAACAGTTTCTATAGCACAACAGCGTTAAGCACTGAAATTAAACTATAGACTTATTAAACCGCCTACGCACCCTTTACGCCCAATAATTCCGGATAACGCTCGCCCCTTATGTATTACCGCGGCTGCTGGCACATAATTAGCCGGGGCTTATTCATTAAGTACCGTCAAGGGAGTTTTTCCACTCTTTTTTCTTCCTTAATAAAAGAACTTTACATACCGAGGTACTTCATCGTTCACGCGGCGTTGCTCGGTCAGAGTTTCCTCCATTGCCGAAAATTCCCTACTGCTGCCTCCCGTAGGAGTTTGGGCCGTGTCTCAGTCCCAATGTGGCTGTTCAACCTCTCAGTCCAGCTACACATCATAGTCTTGGTAGGCCTTTACCCTGCCAACTAACTAATGTGTCGCAAGCCCCTCCTTAAGCATACCTCCAAAGAAGGTCTTTTAAAAAAGTAAAGATGCCTTTACTTTTCCTATCCAGTCTTAGCAACTGTTTCCAATTGTTATCCTCGTCTTAAGGGCAGGTTGCTTACGTGTTACTCACCCGTTCGCCACTAAAACCCGAAGGTTTCCGTTCGACTTGCATGTATTAGGCACGCCGCCAGCGTTCATCCTGAGCCAGGATCAAACTCTTCGTTTTGTTTTGATTTTATTTTTTAATGAATTAATTAAAAAAGAAAATTTAATGATTTAAATATTTAAAAAATTATAATAAAATATCATCTTCAGTTTTCAAAGAATTAAAAAATTATTTTTATTTATTAATGAATGCGATTAAAAAAAAATAAATTCACAAAACTAACAAATTAATTATAACATGTAAAATCAATTATTTCAATCTTTTTTTTACATTTTATTTCAAAAAATTTAATAATGGTGAAGGGGGATGGATTCGAACCAACGTACCTCACGGAACAGTTTTACAGACTGCTGCGTTTAACCACTTCGCTACCCCTCCAAAGAAAAGTTTCTTTTGAAAATTTCAAAATGCATCAAATAAAAATTTATTTGAAAAACTTACTATTTGATTTTAACATATTAAATAAAAAAAATTACATATTTTTTATAAAAAATATGTAATTTTTATAGATGACAAAATAACTTTGGTTGTCATTTTTTCAAGATAAAAATTACCTATTATAGGAGTTTTTCTTTTCAAAAAAACTCTTTAAAACATATTTTTTTTCTAAAGTAATACTTTTTGGCCAACTTTATTTAGAAAAAGTCTTTTTTTTATCGAAAAAAGACTATCAATTGAAGCGATTTATTTAATGGTCGTTTAATGATCGCTTATCTAAATTTCCTATGAAGAAATGTAATTACCAACGTCTGCCAAAACCAAAATAAAAAAATGCAAAAAAAGAAAATAAAAATATTTTATAATCCTTGTTTTTTTAATAAAATATATTTATTTTCCATTAATTTATAATTAATAATTGTTTGAACTATAGTGAATAAATTCCCTACAACCCAATATAAAGACAAAGTTACATCTTTGAAGGAAGTAAAAGTCATTAATCCAATCATCATATAACTGAAAACCTTCATACTTTTTTCTTGAGCTTTTTTTTGTGTTTGTTGTTCTAAAGTTAAAATTTTAGTATTTTGTTTTAAATAAGATGGTTTTTTTAAACTTAATTTGTTTAAGAAAAACATACTTATGCCCACGAAAAGAGATAAAACTAATTTAACAATAAGATTAGTTTCTACAGAATTTAAATTAATAAAACCTAAAAAGGGTTTTTCAGTGCGAGGAGTGAATATTCCGCCATAAACACGGAAACGATTTAAAGATCTTAACATAGCGATAAAAATAGGCATTTGTAAAAAAGTTATAAAGATACTGAAAATATTAAAATTGTATTTTTTATATACTTTCAGTATTTCCATTTGCATTTGCTGCATAGATGCTTTGTCTTTTCTTGAAACGTATTTAGCTCTGATTTTATCTATTTCTGGTTGAGCTAAACTCATATTCAAAGAAAAGGAACTAGTTTTAGTATAGATCGGCCACGATAAAGTTCTGATCAAAATAGTAGTTAAAATGATGCCTAACCCTAAATTGCCGAAAAAAATACCATCTTCTTTGCTGGCAAAGATATTGGAGAAGAAGTCTAAAGAAGAACCGATTAAAATGATTAACACGTTCCAAATATAACCCCACCCTAAAATGCCAGTCCATCTTAATTTAGAAGGCCATTGAATAGGAAAGTCGCCAGAATCGTCTACAAATAATTTTAAGTTTAAATCTGTTTGTTTTTCGTCTTCTTTTAAAACAAAAATATTAAAGTCGTCATTGTCATCTTTTTTCTCTCTGATTTTTTTGTTATAATCATCAACACGAATTGTTTCTTTCTTATCTTTATCTTCAAAAATTTTAAAATTTTTAACAATTACGGATTTATCAGAATCTATCTTATAAACAAGCAATTTTTGTTTGTTAACCTTGTCATAATGTTTTTGGCCTAAAGCGTAATCAAAATTAGTCCCTCTTTTGATAGTGAAAAATTGTTTAACAACGTTTGCTGGAGGATTTTTTTTCTCATCAAGTTCTTTTCCATCAAAAGAGAAAAAATAATCTGTTTTATTTAATATAGCATTTATTTTGTCTTTTAATATTGTTTTAATAAAAGCGTCTATCATGTTTTTACTATTTTCATTTGTTTCAGAAGGGCGAAAATCCTCTTTATTCCATTGTCTAACAACGATATTTTTATTCTTTTGAATGCCAATTTGAAAAATATTGACATATTTTGAATAATCGTCAAAATTAAATGTTCCAGAATCTTTTAATTTTTCCTTCATGTCTTTCAATTTTGCCTTTTTATCTTCATCGGTTACACCATAATTAAAAACAATTTTGATGTCAGCGTCTTTTAACTCTTCTATGTTTTTCTTAGAAGGAAAAACCCATTTGAAAAAAATAAATAATAAAATAGTTATCGAAAGAAAGGTTAAAAATTTTTGTATTTGTTTAAAAAGTAATTTTTTTTTACTCATATTATTAAAATATCCTTATTTAGAAACAATTAAGAAATTTTTTTAATTAAAATTAAGAAATATTTAGATAATCCGACAAAATCAAGTTCTTTCGCTTTTGGTTTGATAACAAGAACGAAAGACGTATGAGGATTGATCATATTCATATTTTGATAAATAATCATTCTTAAACGTCTTTTAATTAAATTTCTTTCGTGCGATTTGCCGTATTTTTTACTAATACTTAAAGCAAATTTAAAATGTTTAAAATGATTATTTTTAGCATAATATAACGTAAAAAAACCATTTCTGATATTTTTATTTTTATTAAGTTTAAAAATCAAATCGATTTCACTAGTTTTTCTTAAAATAAATTTTCTTTTCATGATAAAAATTTATATTATCCTTTTTTATCTTAAATTTATTTTAAAAAATAAAATAATAAATTTATCTAAATTATTGTTAATTAACCGATGAAACAGTTAATTTTGCACGTCCTTTTCTTCTTCTCGCAGATAAAACACGACGACCGCCAACAGTGGCAATTCTTGCTCTAAATCCATGCGTTCTTCTTCTTTTAATTTTACTTGGTTGATATGTTCTTTTCATAAAAATTCCAAACCTTCTTTATTTTTTTGTTAGTCATTGTTGAAAAAAATATTAAAAATTTAAGATCACTTCCGTTAATAGCGACTTTTAAATGGTAAAATTTTATCAATTGAATAAAATATCTTCTACTTTTTTATCATCTAATTTTTGCACCAATAAAACTAAAAGTTTGATTGTGTTTTCGATGTCTTCTTTGTGGATGATAGAAGCGTGAGAATGAATATATCTAGTCGGAATAGAAATGACTACAGATGCTGCGCCTTCATTTTGTGTATGCATAGAAGCGGCGTCAGTTGTTCCTCCGGATGGAAGCGGTTCTTGAAAAGGTATCTTATTTTCTTGAGCTATTTCCATAATATAATCTCTTAGCCCTTTATGAGCGATCAAACCTTGATCGAAAAAAGATAATTGAGGACCTTGTCCTAAAACTTTTTTAGAAACATTTTTATCGCCCGGAACATCGTCTGACACCCCTACATCAACAGCTATAGCTATTTGGGGTTTAACTTTATTAGTGCTAGTTTTTGCACCTCTTAAACCAACTTCTTCTTGTACTGTAAAAGCGCCAACACATTGGTTAGGATTGTTTTTTAAAGTTTTTAACACTTCCATCACCACTAAAGCGCCGGCACGATTATCAATTGCTTTCGCTAATAAAAAGTTAGAATTACCTAAAGTTCTAAATTCTGTGTAAGGAGTAACCATATCCCCTACTCTTACACCTAATTCTTCAACTTCTTCTTTATTTTGCACACCTAAATCTAAGAATAAACTGCTCATTTCGGGTGTTTTGTATCTTTCTGACAGAACCAAAGAATGAGGAGGTTTAGCACCTGTAACGGCGAATAAAACACCTTTTTTAGTATTTATTTGCCATGTTTGGGCTAACATTACTTTAGAAACCCAACCACCGATAGTTTGAAATTTAACAAAACCTTCTTTAGTGATTTCGCTAACCATCAAACCAACTTCATCAACATGTCCAGCAAGAACTATTTTAGGGCCTTTATCGCCTTTATAAGCTAATAAACTGCCTAAATTATCGTATTCAATTTTATCAACTTGACCTTCTACATTATTTTTAATGTATTGGTTAACTGCTTTTTCTTGACCAGAAATACCATTCAACATGGTTAAATCTTTCATTTTTTGTAATAAATCAGACACGACAAATCTCCTTTAGTTTATTGATTGTAAGTTTATTCATTAGACGGTTTTACATTAGGTTGTGAATCGTTTTTCGCTTGTTCTTTTTTTCAATTTTTTTTCTTTAATAACTTTATAAGTATCTTTAACAAACAAGAATAGGTAAACGAAAAATATAATTGCTAATGCAACTGATAAAGATTTTAAAATAGTATTTTGCAAGTCAAATTTTGCTCCTAATAAATAAGAACTTAACCCGAAAAGCATCAAATAAGAAAAAAAGGCAAAATTAGATTTTTTTTGTTCTTCTTTAGTATAATACACATAAATTTGAATTAAAAAATGAACTATAAAGATATAAACGATGATATTAGTCAATTCAAACATCTTAGCTAAATATTCATTATTAATTAAAGGTTTTACAGATAAGCCAACAGAAATCAAACTTAAAACTGCACTTTCTATAAAAAATAAAAACTTGATAAAGCCTTTATTTTTTTTTAAATTAGCGAAAGCAAAAAAATAAGCAAACAAAATAATAGAAATAGCTAATAAAATATTGCTCAATTGCCACCCTTGGTATTCAATTTTGGTAGGGTTCCATAAAGAATAAGCAGCAACAAAAGAAAAAATTGCTTTTAATAAATTCAAAACGATTTTGCGTTTAGGACTTGTTTTTTTCATTTCCATATATTATAAAACACCTTTCTTATGTGTTATAAATTTAATTTTTCTTAATAACTTTTTCAAGAGATTTAATCAAATCTGCTTTTTTCATTTTATAAGCGTCGTCTATATTATATGTTTTAGCTAATTTTTTTAAATCTGTTACAAGCATTTTGTTTAAGTCTAATTCTTCATTTTTTTCAACTTCTGATTCTTCTTGTGCAACTTTAACTTCTTTTGGCGCTTCTTCAGTCGATTCAACAATTGATTTAACTGGCTGATTTTCTTCTAATTGAACTTTTACTTCTTTTTTTGTTGTGTTTTCTGATGTATTTTTTTCCTCTTGTTTTGGAGTTTTATTAGCTTTTTGTTGCGCTAAAATAAATTCTTTTTTTGCTAAATGTTCTTTAGCTAATTCAACATAACTAGCAAACATATCGGGTTCTTGGTAAGCCATATCAGCTAATATTTTACGATTAACTTCTACTTGGGCTAATAAAAGACCATGAATAAATCGTGAATAACTAATATTGTTGTTAACACAACCAGCATTAATTCTAGTAATCCATAATTTTCTAAAATTACGTTTTTTCTGTCTTCTATCTCTGTAAGTGTACTGAAGCGAGCGCATCACTTGTTCGTTAGCTGTTTTATAAAGAGTGCTTTTGGAACCGAAATAACCCTTCGCTAATTTTAATACTTTTTTACGACGTTTATGTCTTGCGTTAACAAAATTTATTTTAACCATCTTTTTTCCTTCTTTCTTAATTAAATGTTGAGATTATCTTAAATAAGATGTTTAATTCTTTTTACATCAGAAGGATCAACTTGTACGACTCCTCTTAATTGTCTATTTTGTTTAGTTGTTTTAGAACCTGCTAAATGATTTTTATAAGCATGTCCTCTTAAAAATTTGCCTGTACCTGTGATTTTAATGCGCTTTTTCAAACCTTTATGAGTTTTTTTCTTTATCATAATTACCTTCTTATATTAATTAAAATTTTAGTTATTTTATTTTTTAGAAATTAAGGGAACTAAAAGAGCCGACATTTGACGACCTTCTAATTTCGGAAATAAATCAATTTTAGATACATCTTTTAAATCAGATATAATTTGTTGAAAAAATTTTTTACCTAATTCTGAGTGAACTATCATTCTTCCAGGGAAAAACATAGTTATTTTAACTTTGTCGCCTTTAACTAAAAAATCACGAACTTTTTTAACTTTGTATTCTAGATCATTAGCTTGAATATTAGGACTAATACGCAGTTTTTTCAAAACCGTTATATTTTGTTTTTTTTGAATTTTCTTTAATTTTTTTTGTTGATCATAATAAAATTGAGAATAATCCATCAAACGGACAACTTTAGGATTTGAATTACCATTAATTAAGACAACATCTATATCTTTAGAATCAGCTAAATCAAGTATTTTGGATTTTTCAAAAACGCCTATTTTATCGCCTTTTTCATCAATAACTAAATATTCTCCGTAAGGTATATTTTCATTGAATAAAACATCAACTTTTAAATTATCTTTTTTATTTTTCTTGTATTTAATATCGAATAAACTCCTTTTTTAGAAATAATATTTTTTTCAAAATATTTCATTTTATAAAAAAACTAAATTAAAACAAAAAAGTACTTATTATAAAGTACTCTCCGGATAAAACCATAATAAAAATAAATTTTATTTAGCTGTTACAAAAGACAACTATTATTTAAATTTATTGTGCTTTTCGCCTCAAAATTATCATAATTTTTCAGGCAGAGGAGAGAATCTCTTCATTTTCACATTTTTTATTTCATTTTTTTAATACAAATTAATTATACAATAAAAATGCCTTTTATCAACGATAAAATATTGGCTTTACATCTTTGAACCGAAAAAAATTTCAATATCTTCTTAATGTCGTAAGAATAAAACAAAAAAATAAAACTAAATTGTTGAAAAAAATTTAGTTTTATTTTTGATATTTGTGTGGATCAGGTTCATAGATAGCATCAATTAATTTTTTCGTATAAGGATGTTCAGGATTTGAAAACAATAAATCGCTAGTTTTTTCTTCTACTATTTTACCTTTATAAATCGCTATAATACGGTCGCAAAAATATTTAACAATCGATAAATCATGAGAAATAAACAGCATAGTTAAAGATAATTTTTGATTCAATTCTTTCAATAAATTAATAATTTGCGCTTGAATAGAAACATCTAAAGCAGAAACAGGTTCATCGGCAACAATTAATTTAGGTTCTACTATTAAAGATCTAGCAATAGCGATACGTTGTTGCTGTCCGCCTGAAAATTGATGAGGAAAACGATATAAATAGCTTTCGTTTAAACCCACTAAAGCGATCATTTTCTTAATTTTTTCATCAATAATTTGCTTATCTTTGATTTTTTGCGCATAAAGGCCTTCAGTCAAAATTTCTTTTATTAACATTCTCGGATTCAAGGCAGCTGCGGGATTTTGAAAAACCATTTGTATTTCGCTTAAAAGTGGTGAGGTGTTCCAAAACTTTAGACACTTTTTGCTTTTTAAAAATTCTTTAAGACTAACTATTAAGTTAGTCTTTTTTTCTTTTCAAAGACTAAAAA
>NZ_AKIM01000009.1:0-8444 GCF_000300695.1 Italian clover phyllody phytoplasma str. MA1 | reverse complement strand
TTAACAAAAAAATCTTTTATCAACTACAAAAAATAACATGGATTCATTTGTTTTCAAAATTGAAAATCTTGTTTATGTTTATAATAATTTATTTTTTTCAATAACAACATGAATCTAACTTGATTTTAACACACAATTGATCTTTATTAACACAAAATCATTTATTTTTGTTTTATTTTGTCTCTAATATCTTAGATAAAATATTTTCTAGGGGTTTTTTTTCAAAAACGACTTGATAAGCACTTTGGATGATAGGTAAAGAAATGTTTTTCTCTATAGATAAGTCATAAAAAACTTTTAAATTGTTAACTCCTTCAATAGTTTGAAAAGAATTAGCATAAATATCGTTTAAATCTATTCCTAAACGGATTTTTTTACCCGCTTGATAATTACGTGAATTTTCGTTAAAAGCTGTCACAATAAAATCTCCTAAACCAGAAAGCCCTAAAACAATGTCGGTTTTCATGTCTAAAACTTCTAACACTTTTTTCATTTCTATAATGCCTAAACTGATAAAAGCCGCTTTAGCGTTAGTTTGGAAATCCTCATTATCTAAAACACCGCTTACCAAAGATAAAGCATTTTTAAAAGCACTACATAATTCGGATCCAATAACATCATCAGAAGAATTGATTTTCAAATAATGAGGGTTAGAAAACATTTCCACTATTTCTTCGCTAAAAACTTTATCATCAGAAGCAGACAATAAAAAAGTTATTCGTCTTAAAATGACTTCTTCCGCATGCGAAGGGCCCAATAAAGAAGCATAATTTTTCAACTTATCAGGATCTATTTCCTCTTTAGTAATTTGAAAAATCATTTTATTACTCTTAGTTTCAATCCCTTTAGAAGCGTTAATAAAACTTTTGGGTTTTTCCAAAAGAGGATTAATTTGTTTTAAAAAAGTTCTCATTTTTTGAGCAGGGATACATAAAACAATGATATCTGCAAAATTCAACGCTTTTTCTAAATCAATAGTAGCAACAATCTTTTGCAAAGATAAATCAAAAATAGGATGTTGTTGATTATTAATTTTATTAATATATGTTTCGTTATTATCATATATTAAGACTTGATGTTGATTGTCGGTCAGAACTTGTCCTAAAGTAGAACCCCAAGCGCCGCCGCCCATAATAGTGATTTTTTTCATAACAAATCCATTTCTTTCTTTTTAAAAATCATTTTAATCGGTAATCCTCTTAATTCTAAGTGTAATCTCAATTGGTTGTTTAAATATCTTTTATAAGAAAAATGAATATAATCAGGATTATTAACTAAACAAACGAATTCCGGCGGTTTGGTCGATGTTTGTTTCAAAAAATAAAATTTAGCCTTTCCGCCTTTAAATAAAGCAGGAGGATTCATTTGTGTCGCTTCATGCAAAATATCGTTCAAAAGGGCGGCACTAAAAGATTGATGATAATTATAAAATATTTCTTCTAAAACAGGAAAAAAGGTATGAATTCTTTTTTTATTAAAAGCTGACACATACACAATAGGAACATGATCAAAAAATTTAAATTCATTTTTGATTTTTTGATCAAATTTTTTCATATCTTTATCGTTATTTTCCGCTAAATCCCATTTATTCACTACAATCATACAAGGTTTAGCATAGTTAAAAATCATAGCCGCAATATTACGGTCTTGATCAGAAATTTCTTGACTAGCGTCCAGAACAAAACAAACAATATCACTTCTTTCAAGAGCGCTTAAAGCTCTTAAAGAACTGTATTTTTCTTGTTTTTCATAAATTTTGCCTCTTTTTATTAAACCGGCAGTATCTACGATATGATACGTTTTACCGTTTTTTTGAAAAACACTTTCCACAGCGTCTGTAGTGGTGCCAGGAACATCAGAAACAATCATTCTTTCTTGTGTTAATAAAGCGTTAGTTAAGGTTGATTTCCCTACATTAGGTCGTCCTATCAAAGAAAACATTAATTCTTCACCATTAATTTTGACATCTGTTTTGCGAGGGTGATGAGCGATTACTTTATCTAATAATTCACCAATACCAATACCATGATGAGTGCTAATTCCCACTAATTCATCAAAACCTAAAGAATAAAAATCATAAACATTTTCGATAAAATTAATATTATCGATTTTATTGACTGCTACGATAATAGGAATATTTTTTTTATAAAGTAGTTTAGCGATATCTAAATCTTCTTGAATCAATCTAGTATGACCGTCGGTCACAAAAATAATTAAATGGGCTTCATTAATAGCCAATTCTGCTTGATGTTTAATTTGTTCTTTAATAGAGACATTTTCAATTTCAATTCCTCCAGTATCAATCAAAGAAAAACTTTGGTTTAACCAGGTAGCTTTAGAATAAATACGATCTTTGGTCGTTCCTGCTTTTTCATAAACAATCGATATTCTTTCATTTAAAATACGATTGAATAAACTCGATTTGCCTACATTAGGGCGCCCTATAATAGCTACTTTAAAATTCATAATTTTTCCATTATTTTAGCTTCTATAAATTGCACCACTTCATCAATAGACATATCAGTCGTATCTAATAATAAAGCATCTTCGGCTTTTTTTAGAGGAGCTATTTCTCTTTCTATATCTTGTTTATCTCTCGCTTCGATACTTTCCGCAATACTTTCTAAAGAAATATTTTTTTGTTTTTTAGCAAACAATTCTTTTTGTTTTCTAAGAGCTCTCATTTGTACAGAAGCCGTTAAAAAAATTTTTAAATTAGCTTTGGGCATCACAACAGTTCCAATGTCTCTTCCGTCCATAATAATAAAAGGATGTTGTTGAATTAATTTTTGTTGTAAATTAAAAATTTTATTTCTTACTACAGCTAAAGAAGAAATAAAAGAGATTTCTTTTTCTATTTCTTTATCTTTTAAACGAGCGGTTAAATCTTCATTATTCAAATAAAAGATATTGTCAGCTAATTTAATATGAGTTTCTTCTAACCTTTTAGCTAAGTTTTTTTGGTCTTCTGGAGTTTTATAAGGTACTTTATTCTTTAAAACATAATAAGTCAAAATACGGAATAAAATACCTGTATTTAAATAAAACCATCCAAATTTATCCGATAATAATTGACTGATAGTGCTTTTACCTGAACCAGCTGGCCCATCAATAGCTAATTTAAAACTTAACATATTATAACATTCTCCGCGTTTTTTGATTCTCTTTCTTTGAGTTGATGAATTGTGGAAATATTCCTCCGAATATTATATTGAGATATCTTTCTTTTTTTTATTTCAAAATTTATTCTAACATTATTTACTCGTGTCTCGAGAGACGTATTGTCCTGTTTCTGTATTCACAATAATTGTTTCATCTTCAGCGATAAAAATAGGTACTTTAACCGTTAAACCTGTTTCTAAAACAGCATCTTTATAAGTGGTAGTTTTTTTAGTATCACCAACCACTCCAGGATCCGTTTGTACCACTTTTAAAGATATTTTGTCTGGCAAAGAAACGCCTAAAATTTCTTTTTCATCACAAAAAACCACTTCTACCACCATTTCTTCAGTTAAATATTTAACTGTATCTTTTAGGATTTTTTGTGGTATTTCAATTTGTTCATAAGTCGTCTCATTAATAAAAACGTATTTTTCATAAGAAATATAAGAAAATTTTAATTTTCTTTTGTCAATTAACGCTGTTTCTACTTTGATACCAGAATTAAAAGTATGTTCGATAATTGCGCCTGTTCTCAAGTTTTTGAGTTTACTTCGTACAAAAGCCGCTCCTTTGCCTGGTTTAACATGTAAAAACTCAATAACTTGGTAAATATGATTATTTAATTTAATGGTTTGACCTGTTTTAAAATCGTTTGTACTAATCATCATTTTAGTTGGATTCCTTTTTTAAAAATTTTTCAATTATATTAATAGCTTGGTTTTCTAAATCATCTGATAAAGCATCTATCACAAATAAAGGTTTTATTTGGTTTTTAAACCATGTTTTTTGTCTTTTAGCGTATTTAAAAGTTTTAGAAATAATTAAGCGTTTAACTTCTTCTAAAGTGATTCTATCTTCTAAAAAAAATTTTATTTCCCGATATCCGATAATATTGAAATTAGCTTGAGGATAATCTTTGATTAAAATTTTGACTTCTTCGATAAAACCTTTTTTTAACATCTGTTCTAACCTTAAAATGATTCTTTGTTTTAAAATCTTGCGATCGATATCTAAATAAATCGCTAAAAAATCAAAAAGAGGCGTTTTTTTACCTTGTTTCTCAGATCTTAATTTGCTTTGGTTTAAATGTTGATAAGCGCTGATAATGCGGTGAGGATTATTCTCATCTAAAACCAAATGAGGATCTTTTTCTTTCACTGCTTGAAGTAGTTGCTTAATATCCGTCTTTTCGTCTAAATAATTTTTAGGAAAAGCTTTTCCTTCAAATTCATAATCAAAAAGAGCGGCTTTAATATATAAACCACTTCCTCCCACTAAAAAAGGAACATCAATTTGAGGAATAATTTTTCTGACATCTTTTTGAAAATCATAAATATTATAACAATCTTTAGGTGAAATAACGTTTAACAAATGATGTTTAATGTTGTTTTGTTCTTCTAAAGTGGCTTTAGCTGAACCAATATCAAATTTTTGATAAATTTGCACTGAATCAGCGTTAATTATTTCACCTTGAAAATGTTGAGCTAATTTGATTGAAAGAGCGGTCTTTCCTGATGTGGTCGGACCTGCAATAACTATAATTTTTTTCACATTCTTTTCCGATTTCTTTTGGAATGAGGTTTAAATAGACAGTAATTTTTTTATTCGCTATATTTAATTTTAGTAATTTTTCTCTCTTTGCCAAAGGTCAATAAAACTCCATTTAATTGTCTTTTCCCTTCAGCGTTTTTTTGTTTCATTTTGTTTTTAGTATTTAAAAAATTATTAATAATAATGTTTTTATCTTGACCGATGACGCCATCTAAAGGACCTGTCATGCCTACATCAGATATATAAAGCGTTTTTTTAGGCAAAATACGATCATCATTCGTTTGGACGTGAGTATGAGTTCCCACTATAGCATCGATTCTTCCGTCAAAATAATGAGCTAAAGCGATTTTCTCACTAGTAGCTTGAGCGTGAAAATCCAATAAAGAATAATCATATTGGTCACGATATTCGTGTAAAATTTTATCTACTTCTGTAAAAGGGGAAGATAAAGAGTCGTTATTCATAAAAACTCTTCCTAAAGCGTTTATTATCAATACCTTTTTATTTTGATATGTAACGATTTTATGACCACTTCCCGCTTTCTTGCTTTCATCATTAACTGGACGAATAACGTTAGAATGGTCAATAAAATTTTCTAAAGAATTGTGCTTCCAAGTATGATTTCCCATAGTCATTAAATTAACTCCAGAAAGAGTTAAATTTTGGTAATTTTCATAATTTAAACCTTGTCCATCGGCTACGTTTTCGGCGTTAACAATGACCATTTCGGCATTATATTTTTTTTTTAAGAGATTGATTTTTTCCATTAAATAATCAACACCTGATTTTCCACAAATGTCTCCGACAAAAAGAATGTTCATCGTTTGCTCCTTTGTTGTATTTTTCCTCATTTGTTGAATTAATAAAATTAACCAAATAATCATTTAAAATAACTTTTTTAACTATTAACGTCAAAAACTTCGGTCACCCTAAATTCTCTGATAACTGTTATTTTAATACTTCCATTGTAATTGATGTTTTTTTGAATTTGCTTTTTAATTTGTTCGACTATCAAAAAAGTTGCTAAATCATCAATTTCTTCTGGTTTAACAATTACTCTTATTTCTCTACCTGATCTAATAGCGTAAGATTTCTCAACTCCTTTAATGTTATCGGCTATTTCTTCTAATTGAGTTATCCTTTGGATATAATTTTCGATTGATTCTCTACGTGCTCCAGGACGAGAAGAACTAATTGCATCAGCAATAGCCACTAAAACAGCTATAACAGTTTTTGGTTCTTCGTCTTCATGATGAGATGCTATAGTATCTATTACTTCTTCAGGCTCTTGAAATTTAGTCGCTAAATCCACACCAATTTTAACATGACTGCCTTCTATTTCGTAATCTAGGGCTTTTCCTATATCATGCAAAAGACCGGCTCTTCTAGCAATATTTTGGTTTTCACCTAATTCAGCGGCTAATTTGCCAGCTATAAAAGCTACTTCCACAGAATGTCTTAAAACATTTTGCCCATAACTAGTTCTAAAATTTAATTTACCCAACAATTGGACTAAATCATTATGAATAAAACCTATTTTAGTTTCTAAAACAGCTTCTTCGCCTATTTCTTGTATAAAATTATCTACTTCAAAATTCATTTTATTAAAAGTTTTTTCAATACTAGTTGGAGTGATTCTACCATCTACGATTAAACTTTCTAAAGTTCTTCTCGCTATTTCTCTTCTAATAGAATCAAAAGAACTTAAAATAACTGTGTTAGGAACATCATCTATAATTAGATCAACTCCTGTGATAATTTCAAAAGATTTAATGTTTCTACCTTCTTTACCGATAATACGACCTTTTAAATCATTATTTTCAAAATAAATGATATCTACATTATGTTCCGAAGAAATATCTCGAGATAAAGTTTGCATTGTGAAAACTAATAAATTAGTGGCTTGTTTTTTAACTTTAAATTTCAACTCTTCTTCTTTTTCTTTAATTAAAAACATCATATCTTGCGCAACTAATGTTCTTGCCTCTTCCATTAAAATTTCTTGAGCTTTAACTTGAGTTAAAGAAGCTATTTCTTCTAATTTTGATTGTTGTTGGTTAATAATTTGTTGGATCTTGCTTTGAAGGCGTTCCATTTCTTTTTTTTGTTTATTGATATTGTGTTCTTTAAAAAACAATAATTCCTCTTTCTCATTTAAATATTTAGTTCGAGAAGCCAACAAGTCTTCTTTATAAATTATTTTTTCCTCTAAATTAACGATTATTTTTCTTCTTTGATTTAAATCATATTCTGTTTCTTTTTTTAATAAATAAATTTCTTTTTTAGCTTCTGATAAGATATCTTGCGCTAATATTTGAGAATTTATTATTTTATCTTTGATTTTTTTATTGGCGTTTTGAAGCATTTTTTCAATTTTAAACCGATAATGAAAAAAATAATAATAAACTCCCGCAGTTAATAAGATTAAGAGCAGAACAACCAAAGCAAGGAACCATAAATTTGTTCCTGGTAACATTTTAATTGTATGCCTTCCCTTTTTTACATATGTGTGTTTTTTTTATTTTTATTCTTGAAAATGAAAATAATTTTTTTATCAAACAAAAATAACTTATCCTTATTATAAACCATTATTTAGAATTAAAAAAAACATTTATTTATATTTTAAATAAAATTCTTTTAAAAATTAATTTATCTTTTTTTTATCTTAATTCTAAATTAGGATTGTAAAAAAACATTATACCATAAAACAACATTATTGTAAAGGCCGAAAGTCCTATAAATAAGACAAAAGGGTTAAATATTTTTTGTTCTTCCCCAGACTTCTTTTCTATGATACGAATATATAAAAAATAAACAAATTAAAAAATTTTAATTTGTTTATGATTGTCCTAGATAAAGGGGGTACAATTAAAAAACTATTTTTATATATAGTCTAAGATAATTGATTGACTTTATTGGAAATAGATCTTTTGCGTCTTTTGCGCGAAGGAGTTTTTTTATCTTCGGCTATATTATTTTTATTTTGTTTTTGTGGATTTAATACTTGTTTTTGCGTTTTATCTAATAAATTTTGACCTAAAGCAATTGTTTTATTTTTTATTTGATGAAATATTTGTGAATTTTGGAATTTATCGAATAAGTCTGCACTAGTGCCTGTTTTACTCTTGCCTTCTGGAACGATTTGGTATTCTTTTGGAGGTGTTAAATCCGAATTTTCTGCTATATTTTCTTCTGATTCAATGTTTAAAGGCGTTTCTTCTGAAACTATTTCTTCTGAGATGGGTTCTTCTGGTTCTGCTATATTTTCTTCTGCAGCAAAAGCGCTGATATAAATGACTGAAAAAATAACCATTAAAATAGCCATTATAAAAAGTGACCCAATGATTAATTTTTTAGAATTGAATTTGTTTGTCAATTTTTTTTGTTAAAACTCCTTTTTTTTGGATGATTTATTTTTTTAATGTTTTTAAAGTTTAATTTTAAGTTTTTAAGTTTAATTTTTGATTTATGTTTAAGTCGGAAAGTTTATAAAATTATAATAATTTTTACAAATATTTAAAATTTAACTATCCGTTAATATTATATATTAACATTTGACTTATAGAAATAAGAAAAATTACTTTATTATCTTTTTCGTTTTATAATAATTTTTACCCTATAAAAGGGGTGAGGCTGGGCTGTTCCGTTTTTTTCATACAACTTTTTATTTTAAAATTGTTCTTTAAGACTAAAAATTAATAGATAATTTCCTATCTTTTCAAACTAAAGAA
>NZ_AKIM01000008.1:0-26536 GCF_000300695.1 Italian clover phyllody phytoplasma str. MA1 | reverse complement strand
GACTAACTTAATAGTTAGCCTTAAAGAATTTTTAAAAAATAAAAAGTGTCTAAAGTTTTGGAACAGTTCACTAAATCAGACATTCCTAATTTAGTGACCATTTGAGTCGCTATTTGGGTAACATATTTGAAATCGCTATAAGTTCCTTTAAATATATCGTCAAACATTAATTCTTCGACCACTATACCGCCTAAAAAAGTTGTAATTTGTGCCCACATCCTTTTTTTTAGAAGAAAAATTAAACTTTAAAAATTTTTTTTAAGAAGGTAAAGGCTTAAAAGAGGGATTAAAGCAGCCATAGTCCAAACCACGATTTGATAAGAAGAGATGTTTTTTTCTTTTGTTTCAGAAACTAAGGAAAGGTTCGGATAAGGATTTATTTTCTTTGATGGATGAATTATGGTCTCTAATTTATTAACTTTGAAAAGGTTATTTTCTTGCAAAGAAGACGGCAACACCAGAGGAATTGTTTCTTCTCTTTCAAAAGGTTGATCATTTTCTAAATCATGGATAATTTCTTCTAAAAGAGGCTTATTTGCTTGGATTAAAATTTTACTTTGTTCTTTAAAAAAATTTAGAATCCCTAAATACTCCTCTTTATCTTCCTCTTGGGGAGTTATTTGAGCTAAAAAGCACTTATATTCCGGTTTTTGATGTTTTTGCAAGTCTTTTATCAATCGTTGTAATTTCTGCAAATCTTCAGAAGAATGGAAACTTTGATATTTGTTATCCAATAGAGTTTGTTCTGCCATAGTACCACTTAAAGAATAAAAAATTTGGTGAATTAAATTATCCGTTTGCCAAACGACATTTTTTCCTCCTTTTTCTGAATTTAACACAGTTAAACAATTATGACAAACTTTCGGACCCGCTGGAGGTTGTTTTTCTGCCTCTTTTTTCGATGAACCGCCTAGAGAAGGATTAAAAACCATTTCGACTAGAATATGACCGGCTTGATGAAATAATATATTTTTTTGATATATTGACCAAGATAATTCCGGATGAAGACGAGTCAGTTGCAGGAAATGCATTCTTTCTTGGATTTTTTCTAAAGTAGCTTTTCTTTCCAACATTTGTTGGTTAGAAACGGACAATAAGTCTAAAAGATGTTCTAAATCTTGGTGCTCCCAATCTGCAGTATTATCAGCAACATAACGCATTAAAGCTAAATCATCCTTTAAAACTTTTTTACCCTTTATTTTTATAAATTTATATCTTTCGTCTAAATTCCATAAATTAAAAGGTATGTCAATGGCAAAAAGTTTCTCACATGCAGGAAAAAAAGGTTTTTGCATCTTTTTTACTTGATTAACGTTGCCAATAATTAAAAAAGAACGTGTTTTTTGCATTTCTTTTAAAATAGTCAATAAACGGGTCATAAAAGTTTCTTCAGGTGGGAAAAGATCCATTTTATCAACAAACAAAATAGAACGTTCAGAAGGAATAAGACTAGCTAATTGGTTTAAATCAGAATCATCTTTCTTCTGTTGAAAACTTAAAAATAAAGCATCAACCGAAACATAATAAAAAGGTATTTTTAATTGTTTCGCTATCAATTCCACTAATTGTTGCTTATCATCAGTACGTTGGCCGTATAACAAAATACCATCAGTAGGTAGAACCTCTGATTTAACAAAATGTTCTAAATAACTTAATAAAAGTTTTTTTTCTATTGTATGGTTGATAATATCTTTCTTCCAAGATAAAGAACTTTCTTTAAAAGCGGCAGATCGGAAAACTACGATTTCTTGTATAGAATTTTCTAAAGATAAATTTTCTATATCTATTTCTTCGGTTTCTAAGGGAGAAAAAGTCTTATGCAGATAAACCCCTAAAACATCAGGATAAACAGAAGGAATCGTTTTTTCCATACTTAAAATATTGGCATTATAAGAAAGATTAGCGGTGTTTATTTTAAAATTAGGAACTATGAATTTACGTTGGTTTAAATATTCTTGCATTTTAAAAGCGGCATTATCTAGAGGATTTAGATAAACATCTGTGATTTGAGGAACAGAGACTGGCAAAAATAAATTTTGATTTTTAGCTAAAAAAGCATTATAAGTTGGTAAAATGCGCTCTCTTACTTTTTGAGGTGACATAACAAGATGAAAAATAACCGCATTATGAAGACGATATAAAGGAAAGACGATCTTTTCTAAATATTCTTTATAATTGTCTGTCGGAATACTAGTTATAAATTTTTGCCAGTTTTGTTTGACCTCTTGAAATACAAGAGAAACGGCGGATACTACTTCTTCCGAAAAATCCAAGACCATTTCTGTTAATAAATGGTCTATATCAGGAATAATATCGCGGATATTTAACATCATTCCTGCAGTTTCTTGTTTAGAAGATAAAAAAGGTTTATTTCTTCTTGTGCGTCTATTTTTGGGAATAAATTTGGTTTTTTGAATTTTAGAGAAAGACGATCTAATCTTGTCCATAGTAAAAAGTGATCTAGAAATTGGCACTCTCCTAAAAGAGAATGCTTTTTGGGGATGAAAAAAAAATAAAACACTAAGGCATAAAATCAATAATGTTTTGATAATGATGAATTTATTAAAATATAATCTTGAGGAATTGTTATTTGGCGTGAGTTGATAAAACCTTTCTTTTGAATGATAATTATGTAAAACAATTATCCAATAATATTTTATCCTTTTCCGCCTTTATTTTTACTATGAAAATGATAAAAAAGAAAAACTTTATTAACAATTTTAATCCCTTTTTTCGGTTATAAAAACTTTTTAAAGATATTAGGTTATCTTTGGAGATTCTTTAAAATTTTTAATCCTGAAAAACTTTATTTTGGTAAAATAATCTTTTAAGGGTGTTTTTTTTAGTTTCACAAAAAGTTCAAAAAAGACTATTTAACAAGCGAATTAAACCTATTATCAACTTTATAAGAGTTAAAAACACTGATAAATAATAAAAAATAATTATTTCCAAAAATAAAAAACAGAAATCCTTTATAATAAGAATATAAGAAATCATTTAAAATATATTAAATGTTTTATAATTATAAGTGCAAACGATTAAAAGATATATTATAAAATTTTTAATATATAATTAATATTTGGGAATAACTATAAATTATAAGGGTAAAAAAGTATGATTATAAAACTTTTTAATAAAAATATCTCATTTGTCAAATTACTTTTTATGATTTTAACGAATGTTTTTTATTATTTAACGATAAGTTTATTATTATACTTAATTTTTTTGAACATTTTAAATTATTTTTATCCCAAAAAAGCTTCTAAATTTTTATTTTTAAATATGTATTGGATTAATAGTGAAAGCATGCGGCCTGAAATTAATAAAAACGATATTATCATTGTGCAAAATTTAACGGAAAAAGATTGTTTGAATTTAAAAGCTACAGATAAAGACAAAAAAGGCGATGATATAGTTTTTTTTGTTGAGAAAGAATTTCAAGAAGGACCATTAAAAAAGATTCCTTTTGTCATACACCGAGTAGTTAGCAACGACAAAGAAAATAAAAAATTGACTACTCGAGGCATCAATAACGAAGAAACCTTTGATTTTGAGGAAAAGATTGATTATAGCAACGCTTTATCAAAAGTCATCGTAGTTATACGTTTTGATAGTATATGGAATTTTATGATAAAACCTGGGAATATTATTGCATTTCTGCTATTAGGTTTTTTGTTGATTATTTTTTATTTAGAAGTTATTCAACCCAAAAAAACAAAAGAAAAAAGTAAACCAAGAAATAAAATCAGAAAGAATCAGCTTCACAACATTATCCAGCTAT
The DNA here is from genome assembly GCF_000300695.1 of Italian clover phyllody phytoplasma str. MA1. Lineage (NCBI taxonomy): Bacteria > Bacillati > Mycoplasmatota > Mollicutes > Acholeplasmatales > Acholeplasmataceae > Candidatus Phytoplasma > Italian clover phyllody phytoplasma. The sequence goes on along the minus strand of NZ_AKIM01000008.1, from coordinate 22,755 downwards.
ATAAGGTTAAAAAATTTTAAAAATAGTAGGTTCTTATCATTTTACAATTAATCAAAAAATTTGAAGCGTTTTTAACCATTGAACGTAATTATTCCCCTTTAACAATTAAAAATTATCTTCATGATGTGAAAGATTTTCAAACTTTTTTAACGTCTAAAAAGATATCTTTTGAGAGAGAAAGTCTTTCCCAGGGAAAACACGCTCGTTCTTTTGTGAGTTATCTTTCTTCACAAAAACTCAAAAACATCAGTATTATGAGGAAAATATCGGTTTTAAGGACTTTTTATAATTTTTTAATTGAAAGACATGGTTTTAACAATAACATTTTCAAAACGATACCTATTAAAAAAATTCCCAAAAAACTACCTAAAATAATTTCTGAAGAAGATATTCAAACTTTATTAGATTCTATTAATTTATCGAAAGAACTTGATTATAGAAATTATTTAATCCTAGATTTACTTTATAGTTGTGGTTTAAGAGTGAGTGAGTTAATTAAGCTCAAAATAGAGGATATTTATTTTTCTAACGCCCAACTTTTAATTTATGGTAAAGGGAGAAAAGTCCGTTATTTGCCTGTTCATGAATCTTTATTATCTATGCTAAAATATTATATTGCCAATATTAGGAATAAAATGATGACCAATAAAGCTTTAAAACATGCTTTTTTATTGGTTAATTATAAAGGAACTCCTTTAACCGAAAGAGGGGTAAGAATGATTTTAAAAGAATTATCATTAAAAACAGCAAATAAAATCAATCTTTATCCGCATATGTTAAGACACGCGTTTGCCACTATTTTACTCAATAATGGTGCTGATTTAAGAGTAGTGCAAGAATTATTAGGTCATAATAGTTTAAAAACTACTCAAATTTATACTTTTGTATCCAATAATGTATTAAAAAATAAATTTATTTCTAATCACCCCAGAAATAATTATAAAAAAAAGAAAAAACCCCATAAAAAAGGAGAATTATCAAATGAATAATAAGCAAAAATGTGTTTTTGAAGTAGTGAGCGCTTTTCAAGATCAACAAATTAATTTACCTCAAAGACAAACCAATTATAGTGCCGGTTATGACTTAGAAGCTGCGGAAAGTATGGAAATTCCTGCTCAAAAATTCGTTTTAGTTCCTACTGGTGTTAAAGCTTCTTTTCCTAAACATCAAGTGTTATTAGTTTATGTGAGATCTTCTTTACCTTTAAAAAAAGGTTTAATGTTGGCTAATCACGTAGGTGTCATTGATAGCGATTATTATAATAACGAAAAAAACGAAGGACATATTTTTGTCCCTTTATATAATTTTTCTAATCAAACGGTGACAATAGAAAAACACGAAAGAATCGCTCAAGGTCTTTTTCAAAATTTTTACGTAACTGATGATGATCATGCTGAAACCAAGAAAAAGAGAAAAAGCGGCTTCGGCAGTACTAATGAAAAAAGTTAAAAAAAACCAACATAATTCATGATAAAAAAATAAAAATATATTACAATAATATGTTAAAATATTTAAGTTAAAATCAAAAAATTATGAATAATAATAAATTATAATTTAATTTCTTAAATTTATTAAATTAAAAACGTTATTCATGTGAAAAAAATTTTACATCTCATTCTTCAAAATAAGTAAATTTAAAAAGGAGTACTCAGAATCATGGGTGTTGTTACAATAAAACAATTGTTAGAATCAGGAATACATTTTGGTCACGCGGCTAAAAAATGTCATTACAAAATGAAACCATATTTATTTTCTTCCAACGATGGGGTTCCTATTGTTAGAAATAGAATTCACATTATCGATTTGAAAAAAACATTGGAAGCCGTTGAACATTCATACAAAAAGCTTGTGCAAATAGTAGAAGAAGGAGGGAAAGTTTTATTCTTAGGAACTAAAAAACAAACCCAACACATTATTAAACAAGAAGCGGAAAGAGCGAATCAATATTATATTAACCAAAGATGGTTAGGCGGTACTTTCACTAATTTCCAAACTATTTTAACAAGAATTAATTATTTAAAAGAATTATACAAACAAGAAGAAGATGGCGTATGGAAATTACTTTCTAAAAAAGAAGTAGCTACCTTAAAAAAACAAAGAGATAAGTTGGAAAAGTTTTTAGGCGGAATCAAAAACATGTCTCAATTGCCACAAGCTATTTATATCGTTGATGTGCAAAAAGATACTATAGCTATCGCTGAGGCGAGAAAATTAGGTATTAAAATTTTTGGAATCGTAGATAGTAACTGTGATCCTGATTTAGTAGATTACATCATTCCTGCTAATAACGATGCTATTAAAGGGGTAAAATTAATTACTTCTATCATCGCTGATGCAGTTATTGAAGGTAGCGGTTCTAACCAAGAAACACCTGTTGAAGAAACAACTGATGAATCTGGCGAAAAACCATCTGAATCAACGCCAGAAACTGTTGATGTAGAAAAAACTCAAAATAACGATCCAAATGTAGAAAAAGAAAACGTTTCTACTAATTAATTACAACTTTTAACAGACAAAATATTTTTTATAATCAATTAGTAAAAAAGATGTTTCTAAATAAACATCTTTTTTACTAAACAAACAATTTTACTTATATTTCTTAATACAAAAGAAAGACTTAATAAAAATTTGGAGAACGAAAATGAAAATCACAATAGAAATGATTAAAGAATTAAGGAAAAAAACTCAATCAGGAATGATGAATTGTAAACAAGCTTTAGAACATGCTAAAGGCAATATGGACAAAGCTGTAGATTATTTAAAAGAAAAAGGCATGATTGAAGCTAACAAAAAAAAAGATAGAGTTTCGGCCGAAGGTTTAACTAATGTCGCTTTTAAAGGTAATAAAGCTGTTTTATTTGAACTTAACTCAGAAACTGATTTTGTTGCTAAAAACGAACACTTTATCGCATTACTAGAACAACTGAAAAATAGTTTATTAGATGCTGATGCATCCGTTAAAACTGTGGAAGACTTTTTAAATTATCATTGTAACGGACAAAAACTTAAAAACATTATTTTAGATAAAGCGGTTATTATTAAAGAGAAAATCGTTTTAAAAAGAATTCAAACTGTTTATAAAAAAGATAACGAAAGTTTTGGACTTTACAAACATCAAGGAGGAAGAATTTCGGCTTTAGTGCATCTTGATAAACAAAACGAAGAAGCACAAACACATATTCCTATACATGTAGCTGGTTTTAAACCAAAATTTTTAAGTAAAGAAGTGGTTGACCCTAATTTTATTAAAACAGAAAAACAACTTTTATTAGAAAAAACTATTAACGAAAAAGCAAAGCAAAATTTACCAAGTGGTTTATTAGATAAAATTGCTAGCAATCGTTTAAATAAAGTTTTAGAAGAAATTTGTTTATTAGAACAACCTTTTTACAACGATACTGACCAAAAAGTAAAAGAATTTTTACAAGCTAATCAAACTAACGTTATCGCTTATTACCGCTTTGAAGTGGGCGAAACAGCATAAAAACACGAGCAATAAAACTAATATTTATTCATTTTCTAACTATAATAAAAAATAAAAAGTAGTAAAGGGGCATAAAATGTTTAAAAGAATTCTTTTAAAATTAAGCGGGGAAGCCTTAAAAGGAGACGATTTTAACATCAACCCACAAAAAGTTAAAAAAATTGCTGAAGAAATTAAAGAAATTAAAGACTTAGGTTTACAAATAGTTATTATTGTTGGTGCAGGCAATATCTGGCGCGGTCATATTGGTCAAGAATTAGGTATGGAACGTAGTCAATCAGACTATATGGGAATGTTAGGTACTATTATCAACTCTTTAGCTTTACAAGATGCTTTAGTAAATTTAGACATTCAAACTAGGGTTATGACGGCTTTTCATGTGGTTGCCGTGGCTGAACCTTACATCAAAGGTAAAGCGCTACGCCATTTAGATAAAGATCGTGTAGTTATTTTAGGAGCTGGGGTTGGTTCTCCTTACTTTTCCACCGATACCGCTGCTGCTTTAAGAGCAGCTGAATTAAATATAGACGTTATTTTAATGGCTAAAAACGGTATTGAAGGTATTTATAATAAAGATCCTAAAAAACATAATGACGCTGTTTTACTTAAAAAAATAGAACATAAAAATGTTATCGCTCAAAGGTTAGATGTGATGGATATAACAGCCATTTCTTTATGTTGGGAAAATGGTATTGATATTTTTGTTTTTGATATGAACACCAAAGGTAATATCAAAAAAATCATTTTAAAAGAAAAAATAGGGTCTATCATCACTTCTAAGGAGGGAAAATAAAATGCACGAAATGACACAAGAAATTTTAACAGATTTAAAACAAAAAATGAATAATTCTAAAGACTCAATGTTGACGCAATTTTCCAACATTAGAACTGGGGTGGCTAACCCGAAAATATTAGACAAAATCACTATTAATTATTACGGCGCAGAAACAGTTTTAAAGCATATTAGTATGATTTCTATCGTAGAAGGAAACCAAATTCATATTAAACCTTTTGACACTACTTTAGTGCCTAATATTAAAAAAGCTTTATTAACTTCTGATTTAGGAATTACTCCTCAAACAGATGGTGTTTCGATTAAATTAGTTTTTCCTCAACCTACAGAAGAAAAAAGAAAACTTTTAACCAAAGAAGTAGAAAAAATTTCTGAACAAACTAAAGTTATAGTAAGAAATTTACGTCGTTCCGGCAATGATAAAGTTAAAAAATTAAAATTAGCAAAAGATGAAGAAAACACTTTATTAAAACAAATTCAAGATTTAAATAATCATTTTATTAAACTTTTAGAAACAGAAACTGTTAAAAAAAATAAAGAATTATTAAAAATTTAAAAAGAGACGATAAAAATATGTTATCTAAAAAAAATTATATTGGATTAGGGATGTTTTTAGCCGCTTTATCTTTTTTTGGTTTTTTTCGTTGCATCGATTATAACAAAGAAATAAATTCTTTTGATTATATTAGTTTAGGAACAGTGCTTCTTTTTGTGTTCCATTCTTCTATAGAAATGTTAAAAGTGAATCGTCAAAATCAAAAATATTCCCAAAGGCACATGATCATCATGAGTTTATTTAGTGTTTTTCTTTTTTTGTCTTTATTAGGGGTTATTTTTAGTTCTTTTAAGGACAAACATATTATTATTGATTCTCCTCAAGAACAAACACATTTAATCAGTTGTTTATCAAACTTTTCTAAATATGCTTTATTTAGTTTATTCGGTTTAGCTTTAACTTTATTTCTATATTTTCTTTTTAACTCTTCTTTTCGTACTCAACATTTAACTCATGTATTGTTGATTTTTGCTTATATTAGTGTTTTTAGTGCTTCTTTTTTAAGTTTAATATTAATAAGTTACAAATGGTTTTTGTACTTGTTTTTAATCACTATTGCTAGTGATAGCTTCGCTTATTTTATTGGTAATTTATATGGCAAAAGGTTTTTATTTCCTAGCGTAAGTCCCAAAAAAACTTGGGAAGGTTTTTTAGGCGCTATAGTGGCGACTACTTTGTTAGCTGTTTTATTTTATAGTAGTTCTTTAAACAATTATCGAGCAGTCATTTTTTTAGTGGTTTTCACTATTATTAATTCTATTATTGCTCAAATGGGGGATTTAATCGCTTCTAAATTTAAAAGAGACTATAAAATTAAAGATTTCAGTAATCTTTTTCCCGGTCACGGCGGTCTATTAGATCGTTTTGATTCTATTTTATTTTTATCTTTTTTTATTGTTTTAATTTTATTAAGCCCTTGGTCAGATTATGTTATCCAAAATATGCATGACATTTTTAAACTTAAAGAAGTAAAATAAATATTTATCACAAAAGACTTCTTTTTTTACAAAAGGAAAATAAAATGTTAATTTAGTCGGTATTTTGTTATAATAAAAGTAATTGAAAAACATTTTTTGCGATAGAAATATGATTGATTTTTTTATTATTGATCAGAAATGTTTTATATAATGTTTTTTTAAGAAAGAAAGGTATCCTACATAATGAGCAAATGTTATTACACAGGTAAAACAACTGTTTTCGGAAATAAACGTAGTCACGCAATGAACGCTTCTAGAAGAACATGGAAAGCTAATTTGCAAAAAATTCGTATTATTGATGAAAAAGGCAAAGTTAAAAAAATTTATGTTTCTGCCCGCGCATTAAAAAAATTAAAAGTTGAAAGAGCTTAATTTATTTGAGTTCTTTACAAATTATTAATTATCAAAAAAGACTATTAACGAATAATAGTCTTTTTTTATTTATCGTTTTATCTTGTTATTAGGTCTTATGAATGATATAATAAACTTATATCTATTATTGAATTTAATAAGAAAGAGGCAAAAATGAGCAACGATAAAATAAATAAAAACGAAACTTTAATGTAACAAGTAGTTAAATCGGCTATTAACAATATAGTGATTACGACTTTAATTTTAGCTTTAGTGTTTTTTTTGTATAATGAAACTTTCAATTTAGTGAAAACATTAACGAATAAAACACCTACTTCTCAAGAAAATAAAAAATTTTTAAATTTATTGTACCAACCAATCACTTATAAATAATAAAGATTTATTCAGTTTGAAAAACACTCAATTATATTTATTATTTTATATAATAAATATTTTTGCTTATATTAAAACTGTTTAATAATTTATAACGTTAAATTTATTAAAGATTAAAAAACTCACAAAGATAATTTTAAAAAGCAAGTATATTGTTAAAAAAACCTTCTAATGAGGATTTATATAAATTTTATGCCAAAAAACCAATTGATGGATTGATGGGATAAAAATTTTTTAACCTTATTTAATGTATGACCAATAATTTGTTTGGTCTTTTTTTATACCCTTAAATAAATTTTTCTGAACAAATTAATAAAAAACCAATCAACAACCGCTAAAAGACACATATTAAATGGCAAAAAAAGAACCTCCAAAAAAGAGGTTATTATTTTTTTTGATCCTCTTTTCTAAAGAACAAATCAATCAAAAACGATCATTTTTCTTTTAACTTATCTAAAATTTCTTTAGCTTCGTTTAAAAGATTATAAAAAACATGCGCTTTTTGATACATTTCTTCAATAAATTTAGGGTCTCTGTGGATTTCCTTAACCTTGCTACTCTGAAACGTTTGATACACTAAGAAAAAAGCTTTTTCTGTATCAGAACAAAAGAGTTGGGCTTGCACTTGAGCATAATAATACATAGGTATTTCGTTATTTAACACAAACTTGCTCCAAGAAGGACTATTATAAGAAATAGGACATTTAATTTCTAAAATGCTGTTAGATTCTTGATGCCAACCATCTAAAGAAGCAGACATAAAATCTTTAGTAAACACGACAGGGACGAATTCCATATTGTTAACTTCGTTAAAAAAAATTCTTGCTTCTGGTTCTAAACGTCTGCCATGACGCATAGCATTATTGTCTTCGATCTTTTCTTTAAAAAGTTTTCTTTTAAAAAGTGCTTGTTTAGTTTCAAACGGATTTAACCCCATAATAGCAGCAACTTCTGAAGCATTAATATAGTTGTTTCTATGCTTATGCCATGCTTCAGAATTTTGTTCTAAATTAATCATTTGATTTGATTCTGATTTAGTAAATTTCATAACAAACAAACCTTTCTTGCTAACAATTATCAAGTTGTTAAGAGAATAAATTAAAAATGAGGTAAAAACAGTTTTTTAACGTTTTGAGTAGTTTGTTCAGCTACTTCTTCTAAAGTAATGTTTCTTAAACTAGCTATTTTTTCGGCTACTAATTTAACCAAAGCAGGTTCGTTTCTATGATATTTTTTTCCCGGAGAAGGTGTTAAAAAAGGTGAATCAGTTTCTAATAAGATTTTATCTAAAGGGAGTTGTTTCGCTAAAGTATGAACTTCCAAAGCTTTTTCATATGTCACAATCCCGCCAATGCCTACGTAAAAGCCTAAATCGATGGCTCTTTGAGCTGCTTCCAAATCGGTTACTAAAGAATGGAAAACGCCTCTAATTTGGTTTTTATAAGGCAACAAGATTTCATATATTTCTTCAAAAGAAGAACGAGCGTGCAAAATAATGGGTAAATCATATTTAATGGCTAATTCAACTTGAATTTGTAAAGTTTTTTGTTGTAATGGCAAGGTTTTTTGTTCATGATATAAATCAATACCAATTTCACCCACTGCCACCACTTGAGGAAGTTTTAAATATTTTTCAATACTGAAAGGATCTTCATTAGTCACATAAGACGGATGAATCCCCACAGCGACTTTAATTTCAGGGTTTTGAAGGGCTAATTCGATGGCTTTTTCGTTCGTTTTCTGATCTAAACCAGGAACAATAAAATATTGAACATCGTTTTTTACAGCTCTATTTATAACATCTTTTAAATCTTTAGAATAATCATCTAAATTAAGATGAGCGTGAGTATCAATTAACATTTTTTATTTCTCTTTTTAATCATAATATTTGATTATTCAATAATAAATTTTATCATTAAAATTAGAAAAAAATAACTCATAAAAATGGGTTATTTTTTTCATTAAAATTATTATTTTTACATATGGATTGGTTTATCAATCGCGCCTAAAAAAGTTTCTAAAATTAATTCAGATAAAGTTGGATGTGGGTGAATAGCGTGAACAACATCATGAGCTGTTCCTTCTAATTCCATAGTTACACCAATTTCACTAATTAATTCAGTAGCATTATAAGAGAAAATATGCATTCCTAAAACTTTAAGATCTTTTTTATCAACGATTAATTTGGCAAAACCATCTGTTTCGCCGTCAGCTAAAGCTTTACCAATCGCTTTAACAGGTACTTTAGACACTTTATATTCAATGTCTTTAACTTTCACTTGTTCTTCGGTCCAACCGATAGTGGCGATTTCAGGGAAACCGTAAACACAGGAAGGCACGCGATCGTAATTCATTGGTTTTAAATGAGCGTCAGCTTCTAAAGCATGAGTAACAGCGATAATTCCTTCGTGGCTCGATACGTGGGCTAACATATATTTACCGTTAACATCGCCAATAGCGTAAACGTCTTCTAAAGAAGTTTTTAAAAAGCCGTCTGTCATAACGCCTGTTCTGTAAGTTTGTAAATTCAGCTTTTCTATCCCTTTTAAATTAGGTTTAGTTCCAGTTGCCATTAAAACAATATCAGCTTCTTCCACGTGTGTTTCGTTTTCATAAGTGTAATATACTTTATTATTATCAATTTTCATTACTTCAGCTTCGGTTAAAATTTTAATTTGATTGCTTTTTAATTTTTTAGTGTAAGCATCAACAATATCTTTATCCATAACATTTAAGATAGAGTTCGCTCTTTCTAAAATAATTACTTCAGCACCAAATTTATTAAAAATAGTCGCAAACTCTACACCAATAACTCCGCCGCCAATAATAACTAATTTTTGCGGAAATTTTTCCAATTGAACTAATTCTTTGCTTGTGTATAAGTATTTGTTTTCGAATGCTTCTTTAGCACCTTTAATCGGAGGAATAAACGCGCTCGCTCCCGTAGCAATAATAAGTTTTTTAGTTTCTAAAATTTTATCGCCTACTTGAACTTGATGAGCTGATAACGCATCAGCAAATCCCTTATAAACATCAATTTTATTTTTTTTCATTAAGAAAGAAATACCGTTAGTTAATTGTTTAACTATTTTGTTTTTACGTTCTAATACAGAAGTCCAATTCGCTTCTACGTCTGCATTATTAGTTTCGATACCGTATTCTTTAGAATGTTTTAAAAGGTCAAAAATTTTAGCACTTTTTAAAAAAGCTTTAGTTGGTATACAACCGTAATTTAAACAAATTCCGCCTAATTTATGGTCTTCTACTAAAGCAACTTTAGCTCCCATTTGAGACGCTTTAATAGCTGAGGTATAACCACCAGGTCCTCCACCAATAATTAAAATATCATATCTTTCCATCAATTTACTTCTCTTTTTTATAATTCAGTCAAAAAATAATTTTCCTCTTTATAAAGCAGTGAAATCATTTTCTAAAGTTTTAACATCATTCAATAATTCTTTAATTTTTTGCAATAATCTTCCGCCATCAGCACCATCAATAATACGGTGATCGATCGTTAAAGATAGAGGTAACATATCAGCTACAATAATTTCGCCTTTTTTAACTATTGGTTTTTTAACTATTTTACCAATACCAAGAATAGCTAATTCCGGATGATTAATAATTGGCGTACCGTAAGCAATATCAATGGCCCCAAAATTACTTAAAGTAAAAGTACCTTTTTGCAATTGAGGCAATTGTAGTTTTCTTCCTACTGTGTCAACAGATAAAGTGTGGATTTCTTTCGCTAATTCTAAAACACTTAAATTATCAACGTTTTTAATATTAGGAACAATTAATCCATCTTTAGTATCAATAGCGATTCCTAAATTAATATAGTTTTTAATGATTAATTCTTCTTTTTCATCATCAAAACTAGCGTTAAAAACAGGATATTCTTTTAAAGCTAAAACAACCGCTTTAGCGATAAAAGCCATATAAGTTAACTTAATGCCTTTTTCTTGAGCTAACGGTTTCATTTGAGTTCTTAAAGCTACTAAATTAGTAATATCCACTTCATCCATTAAAGTTACTTCAGGAATAACTGTTTTGGAAATGCTCATTTTTTTAGCAATTATTTTTCTTAAACGAGAAATTTTTCGAATTTCTACGTCTTCTGTGTTATTATTAGTATTTGTGTTGTTTGCTACAGCTTCTTTTGTAGGTTTTAAAACATTGTCGTTATTATTTGTCATTTTTAAAACGTCCTTTTTTTATTTAAATTATTCTTCTTCAATAACAGCTAAAACATCTCCAACGTTAACATTTTCGCCCTCTTGGTAACCTATTTTAGTAATAGTACCAGTTTTAGGAGAAGTTATGTCAGCTTGTAATTTATCAGTTTCAACGATTACTAAAACATCGCCTTCTTTAACTTTGTCTCCAACTTTGTAGTTCCAAGTTAAAATGGTTCCTTCGTTAATTCCTTCGCCTATATCAGCAAATTTTAATTCATACATATTATTACCCTCATTCATTTGTTTAAATTTTTTTATTTAAATTATTTTTTAAAGCTTTTTTTACACCATAAATTACTTTATCAGCGTTTAAAAATTGATGATATTCTCCTCTTGCTAAAGGCATGATGATATCATGACCTGTTACACGACTAGGAGCGGCTTTTAAATAATCAAAAGCGTATTCATTTACTAAAGTAATTAATTCACCAGCTGGTCCATAAGTTTTAGTAGCTTCATGTACTACAACTAATCTACCAGTTTTTTTTACAGAATGAAGCACTGTTTCTCTATCAATCGGATTAATAGTTCTTAAATCCACTAATTCTACAGAAATACCATCAGCTTCTAGTTTTTCTAAAGCGGATTGAACGATGGAAACAGCTGAACTCCAAGCGATTACAGTTACATCTGTACCTTCTTTAACTACGTTCGCTTTACCAATTTCTGTTTCGTATTCTTCTTCTGGAACTTCTTGTTTTCCTGCGCGATATAAATATTTAGGTTCCATGTAAACAACCGGATCTGGGCTATTAATAGCGGCAATTAAAAGACCTTTAGCATCATAAGGGTTAGAAGGAACTACCACTTTTAAACCAGGAATAGAACCTAAAATAACTTCTAAACTCTCTGAGTGATGTTCTAATGCTTTAACTCCGCCGCCAACAGGAACTTTTAAAACCATAGGACAAGAAAAACTGTTACGAGTACGATTTCTCATTCTCGCAGCATGAGCGATTAAATCTTCTAATCCCACATAAAGGAACCCATCAAATTGAATTTCAGCTACAGGAATTAAACCATTCATAGACATTCCGATCGCGCTACCAACGATAGCAGATTCGGCTATAGGAGTATCGAAAACACGAGATTCTCCGTATTTTTTTTGCAATCCTGCAGTAACACGGAAAACTCCTCCTAATTTACCAATATCTTGACCAAAAACAACTACTTTAGGGTTTTTAGCTAATTGGAGATCTAAGGTATGATTAACCGCTTGCAATAAATTCATTAAAGCCATTTTTATTTACCTTCTTCTTTTGATTTTAAAAATTGTTCATATTCTGCGTGTTGTTCTTTTAATTGAGGTGTCATTTCATGGTAAAGATGTTCAAAAATTTCAATCGGTTCTATATTAGCTCCGTAAGAAGTAATTTTTTCATGCACTTTGGAAACGTGTTTTTCTGCTTCTTGATTGATTTGTTCTACCATTTCTTCAGTTAAAACGTTTTTTTTCAATAAATATTTTTTAAAACGTTCGATAGGATCTTTTTTATTCCATTCTTCCTCTTCTTCTTTAGAACGGTATAAGTTAGGGTTATCATTAGTCGTATGAGCTCCCATACGGTAAGTAAAGATCTCAATTAAACTAGCTCCTTCGCCATTACGCGCTGCTTCAGTAAATTCTTTAACTGCTGCATAAACAGCTAAAACGTCATTACCATCTACTTGAATGCCAGGAATACCGAAAGCATAGGATTTTTGCGCTAAAGTTTCAGAGTTAGAAGCTACTTTTCTTGGAGTAGAAATAGCGTATTGATTATTTTGAATCAATACCACTAAAGGGGCTTTATAAACAGATGCGTAATTCAAACCAGCATAAAATTCTTCATGAGCTGTTCCACCATCACCAATAGTAGCTACTGTAACTTCTTTTTTGTTTTGCAATTTACTTGCTAAAGCCAAACCAGCACCAATATTGATTCCTGAACCAATAATAATATTAACTGGTAAAATATGTTTAGAAGGATCCATTTTAGAACCTTTTTCGTTACCATACCAATAAAGGTATATGTTTTCTAAAGGAATACCACGATATAAATAAATCCCAATATCACGGAAATAAGGTGAAACCCAGTCTTGATCTTCTAAAGCTGCTGCTGAACCAACTTGACCACCTTCATGTCCTCTGTTAATAACGTAAGACAACATTCTGCCTTGACGTTGATATTGAACCGCTTTAACGTCAGAAACCCTTGCTAAAACCATATTTTTATACATTTTTAACAGTTTTTCCTCAGGTATTTTTGGTTCTAATTGTGGATTAACTACATTTCCTTCTGAATCCAAAATTTGTAATCTTTGTTTTTTCAAAGGATCATAAGATTTACTTAATGTCATTTAGAAAATTAACTCCTTTTATTTTTTTTAAATAATTTTTGTAAAGATGAATTTAGTCACACAAAATAACATATTTTTTGAAAAATTAAATTTCTTATTTTTTTATTTTAAGCAAAAACTTTCTTCAAGAACAATTGTTAAAATAATTTTTTTAGTTTAAATACAAGGGCAAACATTAGTGAAGAAAATCTTAATAATGATATATTTAAACGAAAAAAATATAAATTTATTAAGAAATTTAAGACCATCCTTCATTTTAACTTATTTTTTAATTTTTGTCAAATATTATTGATAATTTTATTGTTTCTTCAAAAATAGGACTCTTTTTATCCCTTGTCTTGTTTAGTTCCAAGAAGTCATTATTTTAGTTAAAAACCCTTTTTAAGGGTTTTTTACGGATAAATTATTTAATTTCTATTTTTCCTTCAGTAACTACTATGATTTCTCCGTCTTCATCCTCAGTTAAAGTATCTATTTTACGGTCTAATTCCGCTTGATTTAAAACCGGAGTAATGCCGTAACTTAAAGCTAATAAATTAGCTTCTTTTTCGTCTTGAACTGTTGCTAAAACAGGAACAGAAGGATGGAATTTGGAAATACTTTCAGCATCTTTCCAATTATTAACAAGAATCGCTTTAATAGGATAACGAACTGATAATTCCGCTGCACTTAATAAAAGATATTCTTGTAAACTTTCTGGTTCGTAAAGAGGAGCAAAAAATTCATCTTCACGCGCCTTTTCAGCTTGTTTGTTGATTTTATGCATAAATTGCACTGCTTCTACTGGATATTCTCCTGAAGCGGATTCTCCAGATAACATAGTGGCAGTACTACCTTCTTTAACAGCGTTATAAACGTCTGAAATTTCAGCTTTAGTTGGACGAGGGTTTTTTTGCATAGATTCTAACATTTGCGTAGCTACCACAACAGTTTTACCTTCTTCTAAACATTTTTCAATGATAGTTGTTTGGTATAAAGGAACCATTTCGCCTGGAACTTCGATGCCTAAATCTCCTCTAGCCACCATAATACCATCAGATAATTCAATAATTTCGTCTAAATTGTTAACCCCTTCTTGGTTTTCAATTTTAGAAATAATACGAATATGATCGTTGTTTTGTTCTTTTAAAATTTTTCTCAATTCTAACACGTCTTCTGCGTTTCTAACAAAAGAAGCAGCGATATAATCGTAATTTTGTTCTGAAGCGAAAATAACGTCTTGACGGTCTTTTTCTGAAACAAAAGGAATATTTAAACTAACATTAGGAACATTAACCCCACGACGTGATTTCACAACATGAGTGTTTTTCGCTTTCGTTACTAATTCTTTTTTTTGAGCGTCTTTCTCAACAATTTCTAAAGATAAATAACCATCATCAACGTTAACCACATCGCCCACGTTTAATTCGTCATAAAAACCAGGATAAGTAACAGAGAATAAAGAAGCGTTGCCTAGCACTTCTTCAGTAGTGATTCTTACTAAAGAATCTTTAGTAATAGTGACTGCTCCGTCAAATTCATGGGTTCTTACTTCCGGTCCTTTAGTGTCTAATAAAGTAGCCACATGAGTGTTTAATTCTTGGTTTAAATCACGAATAGTTTTCAGTAATTGTTTACTGTTATCATATTGAGCGTGAGAAAAATTAAATCTCGCTACATTCATACCAGAAAGTATCAATTGTTTTAAAATATTAACATCATAAGATGCAGGTCCTAAAGTACAAATAATTTTGGTTTTATTCTCTTGCATTGTTTTACCTTTTCTTAAATATAATTTATTGTTCGATTAAAATATTTTTTAACTATTAAAAGGTTAATTTATTTTATTAAAGATTTTCCTGTCATTTCTTGGGGCTGAGGTATTTTCAATAATTCTAATAAAGTCGGAGCTACGTCGCATAAAGCACCTTTATTCACAGAAACATTTTCATCCGTGACAATAACAGGTACTAAATTAGTAGTATGAGCGGTATGAGGACGACCTTGTTCATCTGCCATTTGTTCGGCGTTTCCGTGGTCCGCCACCACAACAGCTTTTCCACCTATAGATAAAATAGCTTCTACTACAATTTTTAAAGCTTTATCGGTTGCTTCGACAGCTGCGATAGTCGCTTCTAAAGACCCTGTATGACCGACCATATCCGGATTAGCAAAATTTAACACCATCGTTTGATATTGCTTAGATAAAATAGCTTCTTTCGCTTTGACGGCGATTTCTAAAGCGCTCATTTCTGGCTTTAAATCATAAGTCGGAACCGCAGGAGAAGGGATCAAAATTTCCTCACAACCTTTTAATTTAACATGTTGAGACCCGTTAAAAAAGAAAGTCACGTGAGGATATTTTTCTGTTTCTGCTATTCTTAATTGTTCTAAATTATGGTTAGCTACCGCTTCGCCAAAAGTATTAGTTAAATTTTCTTTTTGAAAAGCTACCCTACCTTTGACACTTTCGGCATAAGGAGACATAGTTGAGCATAAAACATTATTTAATTTTTTTTCGCCTTGAAAAGGAGTTTTGCCAGGAGTGATAAAAAAATCGGTTTTAGTAGGATTAGATAAAGCGGTTGCTAAACGGACGATGCGATCAGGTCTGAAATTAAAAAAGATCACACCATCGTTATCTTCGATTAAACCATTAACATCTGCAATAGCCGGTTTGATAAATTCATCAGTAATATCGTCGCGATAAGATTGTTCCATATAATCTATTACTGACTCTATTACCGGTGCTTTTTGAGAAACTAACATATTATAAACCGCATTAATACGTTCCCAGTTATTATCACGATCCATAGCGTAATAACGACCCGCTACAGAAGCAATTTTAACTTTTTGTTCTAAAAGAGGTTTAAGATAATTTAAACCTGATTTAGGCGATGTGTCGCGTCCATCGGTAAAAGCGTGTAAATAAGTTTTTTCGGTTAAATTATTTTGTTTAGCAATTTCTAATAACGCTTTAGCGTGGTTGATATGAGAGTGAATGCCGCCATCAGAAATCATGCCCACAAGATGCAGTTTACTATTATGTTTTTTCACATGTTTTATGACTTGTAAAAAACTTTTGTTTTGAAAAAAAGTTTTTTCTTTAATAGCTTTGTTAATTTTGGTTAAAGATTGGTAAACTATTCTGCCAGCGCCTAAATTTAAATGACCCACTTCGCTGTTACCCATTTGTCCTTCAGGCAAACCAACGGCTTCCCCTGACGCCGCCAAGGTATTGTGGGGGTAACTTTTAAAAAGAGAATCTAAATAAGGCGTCTTAGCTAACAAAACAGCGTTATTTTTTTTTTGGCGAGCAATTCCTAAACCATCTAAAATAATAAGACCAACAAAAGATTCCAAAATAAATTTCCTCATTTCCCTTTCCTACCCAATAATTTGACTAAAAAAGAGCCATTATTGTGTAAAAATGATCATTTTTTTAAATTATAAAAAGCTTTTAAACCTAAATAAGGAGCATTTTTTAAATTGTCTTCAATTCTTAATAATTGATTATATTTAGCGATACGGTCAGTTCTAGAGCAGGAACCAGTTTTGATTTGACCTGCGTTAGTTGCCACAACTAAATCAGCGATAGTAGTATCTTCTGTCTCTCCACTACGATGAGAAATGACAGTTGTAAAGGAAGCTTTTTTAGCCATTTCAATAGCTTCTAAAGTTTCTGTTAAAGTGCCGATTTGGTTTAATTTAATCAAAATAGAATTAGCCGTTTTTTCTTTAATTCCTTGGGATAATCTTTCTACGTTAGTCACAAATAAATCATCGCCCACTATTTGAACTTTGTGTCCTAATTTGCTAGTTAATAACTTCCATCCTTCCCAATCGTTTTGATCTAAACCATCTTCAATTGATAAAATAGGGTATTTATCAACTAATTCTTCATAAAAAGCGATTAATTCAGCACTTGTGAAAGATTTGTTATTTTCAGAAGCTAAAACATATTTTTTCTGTTCTGCGTTATAAAATTCTGAAGCAGCAACGTCCATACCTAAATAAATATCTTCTCCTGGTTTATAACCAGCGTTATTAATAGCTTGCAAAATAATTTGTAAAACTTCTTCGTTAGAAGATAAATCCGGAGCATATCCTCCTTCATCTCCTACTGTTGTAGGATAACCTTTTTGTTTTAATAGTTTGCCTAAATGATGAAAAATTTCAGCACCATATCTTAAAGCTTCTTTAAAAGTAGGAGCTCCCACAGGTAAAATCATAAATTCTTGAAAATCAACACTATTGGAAGCATGAGCTCCACCATTAATAATATTAATCATTGGCACTGGCAATTGTTTTGGTTGAACTCCACCTAAATATTCATAAAGTTCCAAATTTAAATATGAAGCAGCCGCTTTAGCCACGGCCAATGAAACGCCTAAAATAGCGTTAGCCCCTAATTTAGATTTATTTGGCGTACCATCAAGTTCAATCATTGCTTGATCGATAGCTTTTTGTTCTAATACGGATACATCCATTAAAACAGGTTTAATCACTTTTACTACGTTTTCTACCGCTTGTAAAACACCTTTGCCTAAATATCTTTTTTCATCTTTGTCTCTTAATTCAACAGCTTCGTATAATCCAGTTGAAGCACCAGAAGGCACAATAGCTCTTCCTATAACTTCAGATGTTTTAACTTCAACTTCTACAGTAGGATTTCCTCTAGAATCTAAAACCTCTCGTGCTAAAATATCAGTAATATATGGCATTATTTGTTTCTCCTTTTATTATAAATCTTTTCAAAAGATAAAATTAATATAAAATAAAATGAATTCTTTAAAATTTTTTTATACAACAATACATTAAAATTGTATCAAAAAAAACCATACATATTACAACTATATTTCTTTTTTCTTCATTTTTTTTATTTTTGGTCTAAAATAAAACTTATTTTTATCAGGTTGAAGACATATAAAGAAAAAACCACTACAAGAAGTGATTTCACTAAGACGTATTTATTAGGAAGAGATTTTATTTAACCCAATTGCTCACTAAAGTGATCAAACTGATAGAGATAGTGAAAGTGATAATAGAAAAAACATATTTAATCATAATATTCTTTTTAACATCTATTTGTCTAAAATAATCGATAACGAAAGAAGCTATCAAAATAGAACCGTCTATAATTAATAAAATCATAGGAAATTCCATGGTAATATGTTCTTTTATAAAATTGTGTAAAACTTTGAAGACGAAATCAGTTCCACCCGTAGAAGATTTGTTTCCGAACACTAAACCAGCTCCTATACCGATACAAACACCAATAATAACGGAAAATAATGATAAGCGATAAATAATGTTATTTTTAACCTTATCTGGGAATTTATTTAATAAAAATACTCTATCTATTTGCCAATATTCTAATATTTTAAACAAAATAGAAAACAAGGAAACCACAAAAAGCGTTAATAAAAAATACCATGTCTCATGAGAAATAGCGCCAAATAAAATAATAAAAATACGGAAAAACAAAATACCGTTATTACTACTAAACCAATGGTTTTGTTTTTTCTCCTTTATTTTGTAAAAAAACACTTTATCTAAAAATAAGCAAAGTGCTTCTAGACCGCCTATAATTAATTCTTGCGGTAAAATGAAAAAATAAATAGCAAAAACCATTAATAAGGAGCCTAAAGTTAATTGACAAAAACGAATGGGTTCAAAATAATGCATGTCTGCTGATTTTAACTTATCTAAAAACATACATTTGATGAAAGTGACTATTATAACAAACGCAATAAATATTAATGATTGAAAAGACGATGTTTTTAATTTTTGTTTCATTTTGGGATTTTTTCTTTACTAATTAATTTATTTTCTTTAAAAATTTTTTTAAGCCAATTTAGTAAAACTTTCTACCATAACATGATTATTATCTTTAACGATAATTAAATTAGTCGTTACATAAGGGGAAACATCAGCAATCCTTTGAGGCGGAATAGCGATTAAAAATTGAATGTTTAATTGTTTAAAAAAATACATCATGGATTCGATTCTATTTTCGTCCATATTATTAAAAGCTTCATCAAATAAAACTAAACAACCTTTATGAACTGTGTTTTCACTTAATAATTGTTCAAAACAAATACCAATAATAATGTAAAAAGGTACTTGAGTTTCTCCACCAGATTTTTCACGAAAAATTTTAGAAAATAAAGATACATTTCCGTAAATATCGTTAATTTGAATATCATAAATTAAATAATTACGATAATCTAAAAATTCATAAGCTATCGCTTCATACCCTTCTTCAAAATAAATTATTTTTTGAAATAATTCGTCTAATAAAATATCTTTATAAGAAGAAGATTTCTCGGAAAATAAATTAATCTCTTGGGTTAGGTTATCTTCTATAATCATGGAATAATATTTTTTATATTCAGGATCATCAGAGGCTTTGGTAATAATTTGATAGCTATCATCACCAAAAGGTCTATTTTTTAAAAGTTCGTTTAATTTTTTAATTTGTTGTTTAGCGTTTTCAATACTTTCTTTGAGTTTATTAACGAATTCTTCTTTAAAAATCATTTCGGTTTTGGAACTTAACTCTTTCGCTTCTTGTTCGTAAGTAATCAAATTTTTGGAACTAATTAAATTATATTCTTGTACGAAATAATCAAAATATTCTAATTTTGCCTCAATAGTGCTTAGATGATAAGTCTCAATGTATAAATTCATATACTTCGTCAAATCAAGGTTTTGAGCGTTTTTTTGCTTCTCAATGGTTTTAACGTGATCTTGTATATAGTGTAAAATATATTCATAATTGTTTTTGTAAGTAGTTAAATAATTTTGCAATTGAACGGAAGCTTTTTCTAAATTAACTACTTCTTTTTGTTCTATAATGTATAAATCTTTTTGCAATTCCGCTAATCTTTTTTGAAGAAAATTTATTTTTTCTTCATACATATTATACTTGTTTTTGCTTTCCACAATTTTTAATAAAACAAGATCTAATGATTCGTTAAGAATTTGTTTATCTTTTTTAATCTTTTTTAAATTATCTTCTATTTGTTCCGCATTTTGTTGACTACGGAATTGTTCTATTTTCTGGTTAATAACAACTATTTCTTGCTCATTATCAGATATTTTTTTATAGACGGTAAACTGATCATTATTAACCAAAGAAAAAACTTTACTTTTTCTCATTAATTCAATAATACTTTTATTTTTCATAAAAATATTTTGTTTTTGGTTTAAATAGTCTTTTAAAGTATTAATTTCTGATAAAAGTATTTTTTTACGTATTTCTTTAGATTCGTTACCGATATAAGGAATTTGGTAACTTTTCGGATTTAATTGTTTCGCAGTATAACTACTATAAATCATTCCTTTAGGAGTAATCGCCGTTTTATGGTTTTTTAATTGAGTTACATCATTTTCGCAGATAATATGTGATAACAATAATTTAGCATATTTTAAAGCATCTTTATGGTTGCTAGTTATTTTATCCGCTAAGCTATGAGGATTATCATCTACATCCGGTATTTTATCTACATTCACCAAACCAACGTCATAAATTTTTTCACTAGCTTGAAATTTTTCATATATTTTTAAAACTTGATCAAAATACCCCGCTTCAACGATTAAATTAAATTTCCGACTACCTAAAAAACCTTCAATAGAATTGCGCCATAATTCATCATTAATATCAATCAATTCGCAAAAAGGATGGATATGGATCTCTTTTTTATAAAAAAGACTTAATTTTTCGTTTAATAAAGTTACTAGTTTTTTAACGTTAGGATTATATATTTTAGTGATATTATTCATGGCTTGAAAAGTGGAGTTTTTTTCAACAATTTGCTGTTGCAAAAACTTGATCTCTTTTTGAACGTCATTTTGTTCGATATTAAAATTCAGAATTTCTTGGGATAAATAATCAGTCATCTCCAACATGGTTTTTTTCAATTCCGGATAAATATCAAATGGTTTTGAGGCAGTTAAAAAACGTGCTATTTCTTCGGCTGTTTGATGAATAATATCATCCGGTTGCAAACAATACAATTCTTTTAAGATTTTTTGTTCAGCTTGCAATCTCTCTTGAAAAAAAACTATTTGACTTTGCAAATCTTGACAAAAAGTTTGTTTTTGGGATAATTCTTTTTGTAAAGAATAAAATAATTGACTTAAATCACCTTGAGAATGGTTGTTTTGCAATTGTAACAAATGATTGTTTAAATTTTCAATAGAGGCATTGATATTCTGTTTTTCTTCTAACAAATGGTTCGTTTTCAGAGCCTCTTGTTCTTTTTGAACCAACATGTTTTCTAAATTGTTGTGATATTTTGCTATTAAAACTTTTTTCTCTACTAAAGAGTTAATTTTGATTTGTTCGTCTAAGAATTTAATTTTTTTTTCTGCATCAATGATAACGATTAATTGCTTTAATTTTTTTTTGTCTAATTCTATTTGAGATTCTATTTTTTTCAATTGGCGAACACTATTTTTTAAACTCGAAATATTAATCGGGTTTTCTTCTAATAAAAAATCAAAAACAAAATTTTGCAAATTAAGTGGTTTAAAAGCTAACGCTTTGGGTAAAATTTCTAAATATTTAGCGACGTTAATATTTAAATATTTACCGACAGCTTGTTTATATTGTGTTTTAGTGTCAAAAAAACTAAAATCTTTTGTATGCGCTCGTAAATATTCCGCTAATTGTTTATGGTTTTTTGGTTTATTATTAGAAATAAAAAGTTCACTTTTTAAGGATATATTTTCATAAAGATAAAACCTTTCTTTTAAAACTCCTCTTTGAGGCAATTCCAAAACACAACCTAAAATAGTGTGTTCTTGAGTTTCCTCATCCAAAAATTCTAACGCAATATGGGTAATAACATCCCCATTCCTTAAAAACTCCTTATTTTCGGCACCTATCTTGCCTCTCATATAACTTTCTAAAGAACGTTTAGCATTCGCGTTAGCAGCTAAATTGAATTTAACATTTTTTCTCTCACCAATTAAAACATATTGTAAAGCATCTAATAAAGTTGATTTTCCCGCTCCATTTTCGCCAGAAATTAAAGCATTTCCAGTTATTTCAATCGTTTGAAAAGAGAATAAATGCCAGTTGACCAATTGTATCTTAGTTAATTTTTTCATCTGGGTTTTCACTTTGTTTCAAAAGAAAGAGTTCTTGATAATGTTTAATCATTTCTATATCAATTAAATAAAGAATAGAAGGATAAATGGTAATGGTTAAATCATCAGACAAGTGATTGTTATGATCCGAATAATCAATAATATTATATTGACGCAAGATCGTTAAAGTTTTTTTAACTGTTTCTTTGTTGAAATTTTGCACTTCAGAATAACCAATATGTTTTAATTCTTTAAAAATATCCTGCAAAAACACTTCTATTTTAGTGTTAGAAGGTGTTTTTTCTTTTTTTTGTTGAAACAAGATACGAAAGATAAATAAAATCAAACTTTCTTCTTTTTTTAATTTTAATTTATTAAAATGATGTAAATTATGAATAAAAATAACTTCATCATGTTTTTTAATTTCTAACTCAAAATCTGCTAATTGAAAAAAAGAATAAAAAAGTTCTCGGTGTAATAAAATAAAACGATAATCATTAGCATCTGCCATTTTTTGCAGCGTTAAATAATTAACTTGAAATAGT
>NZ_AKIM01000007.1:0-28649 GCF_000300695.1 Italian clover phyllody phytoplasma str. MA1 | reverse complement strand
TCGTTGGGTCTCACCCGATTAGGGGATATTTTTTATTTATCAAAAAAAATAATTATTCAAATTAATTTAATAAAAAAGGACGATTACGAAAATAGTAAAAAAATATTTATATCATTTTTTCATTGCAATGGGTTTTTTGTTCACTTTATTCTTTATCATCAAAATATCCCCTCACAACGAAACATTATTACAACAACGATTCTCATCGCCAATACGCTAATTTACAAGATAATTCTTTTTCGAATATCAAAAAATATTACGATGAAAAAGTAAGCAATTTAAAGCAAGAAAAAATCAAAAACTTCACAAATATAAAATTATTGCCTCTTTTAGGACTTGAAGAATTTATGAAAAACTATAACAAACAAGAAACTTATCCCATTATTTTCATTCCTGATGCGAAAGAAATGATTGAATTTATTGATAAAACTTTGCAAGGACGCTTGAACACCGCTTGCTTGACTTTAATCCAAGGAACAATCGATTGGATCAGCAAACAATTGGAAAAAAATATTTTTTTAAAAATTGAAAAACATATGGTTAAAAATGCTAAAAATAATTTTCATAATGAAGAATATGGTGCGACAACTAAATTCGAGGAGCAAATTATCTGCCAAATGAAAAACACAAATAATTCGCATTTTTATATTGAGAAATGTGATGACACTCCAAGCGATGGTTATTGTTTTTTTCACGCTTTAAACAATATTTTAAAACAAAAAATAAATGAAAACGAGTTTAATAAATTTCAAGAAAAAATCAAAAAAGTCTTTAAAAGCCGTTAGAACGCGTTTAATAAACAAAAAAAACCATCCTCATTCTCATTAATAAATACTTTGAGGATGGTTTTTTTAAAAAAAATAGAAACATAAATGTCTCTAAAAGGGATTGTCTATCATATTATAATTGTTAATTTCATTATTATGCTTTTTGGGTTTGATTATTAATCTTTTTGGCTAAAATAAAATTATTAATTTTGGTATTTTTTTATGTTAGAATGATTTTGGATGATTTCATTTTTAAAAATAATTTTATTTTTGAAAAATAAAAATTTTATCAATAAATTGATATACATTTTCTTGCTTCGTTTCCAAACGGCGCGAGTACTTTTTTGGTTCCACAATTTTTTCATAAGTTTACAGTAAGTGGGACGGTTCGTTTAGGTAAAAACTTTTGAACCGTTAAAAAAAATCAACCAAATAAATTATAACACATCTGTTAATATTTATGCCTAATTAAAAATTAATATTTTATCAATTATAAAAAATACTTCAAATAATTATTTATTTGAAGTATTTATTTCTTTAAAAGGGGTTCAAATGGTTTTTTGAAAAAGAATTATTTACCCTAAAAGACGAATTTTATTTATAAATCAATCTTATCAAGTCGTTCAAACAATTTTTCTCCGGGTTGTAATTCTTTGGTTTGAGTGATACCGAATTCTTCTAAACTTTCAAAAGTTTCTTCTTCTGCTTTAATTTGTTTTAAAATTGATTCAGATGTTTCAGGCAAAAAGGGTTTTAATAAAATACCTATAAAACGTAAAGTTTCAACTAAATTATATAAAAAAACATCTAATTTCGCTGAGTTATTTTCCTCTTTAACAATTTTCCACGGTTCAACAATATCCACATATTTATTAGAATAACGAGCTAATTGAATGATATGTTCCATCGCTTCCGCCACTCGATAAGAATTCATTGTTTTTTTAACCAACTTCACAGTATCAAGCGCTTTTTGAGGCAAATTAAAGTCATCTTTTTCTTCTGTCGCTGTTTTGGTTAATTGAGAGTTACGGTAAGTTTTAATCATGCCTAAAGCGCGGCTTAACAAGTTTCCTATCGTGTTCACAAGATCAGCGTTATATCTTTCTAATAAAAGTTCATAACTTAAAATTCCATCAGAAACATAAGGTATTTCGTGTAAAACAAAATATCTAATAGCATCAACAGAAAAAAACTTTAACAAATAATCTATATAAACCACATTATTAGTCGATTTGGAAATTTTATTGTTATTGAATAAAATCCAAGGATGAATTAAAAATTGTTTTGGTAGAGGGATTTCTAAAGCCATCAATAAAATAGGCCAATAAATCAAATGAAATCTGCTAATATCTTTCCCGATAACATGCAGATCACAAGGCCAATATTTGAAAAATTGTTCATTAGGCAAGATTTGTCCGTCTTCAGACAGTTGAAAACCTAAACCGGTAATATAATTGCTTAAAGCATCAATCCAAACATAAACCACATGGTTAGGGTCAAAATTTAAAGGAATACCCCATTTAAAAGAAGTCCTAGAAATAGATAAATCAGTTAAAGTTTCTTTTAACAAATTTAAAATTTCTTTTCTTCTTTCTTTCGGCAAAATCAAATGAGGATTATCATTTAAATAAGTTAATAATCGCTCTTGATATTTCGATAATTGAAAAAAGTAGACTTCTTCTTTTGACCAAACTGGTGTTTCACCACTAGCAGTTTTACCGTCGATTAAGTCTTTTTCTGCTATATAACTCTCTTCAACGACAGAATACCAACCTTCATAAGTTCCTAAGTAAATATCGCCTTTTTTTAATAGTTTATTAACGATCGCTTGAACTGTTTTTTTATGATAATCATCGGTAGTTCTCAGGAAATGATCATAATTAACCCCTACAGAATCATAAATTCTTTTAATTTCAGAAGAAATATGATCTACATATTCTTGAGTATTTATTTTTTCTTGAGAAGCTTTTTTTTCAATCTTTTGACCGTGTTCATCGGTTCCTGTTTGAAAATAAACATCATAATGATCCATTTTTTTAAAGCGTGATATTGAGTCGGATAAAATCATTTCATAGACATTACCGATATGCGGAATGCCTGAGGCGTAAGCGATAGAAGTAGAAATATAAAACTTCTTTTTTTTAACTTTCATATAAACAATAAATCTCCTTTTTATACATTATCTTTTTGAATTTTATATTTTTGATAAATCTCTTTTTTAGAAATATTTCTTGCTTTAGCGACTTTAGAAAAAGACTCTTTTTCCGAAAAACCTTGTTGTAAAAAAAACATAATATGTTCGTCTAAAGAAAAATCTTGATAAGAAAAAGACTTTTTATTGCATTCAATAATCAAAACATATTCTCCTTTAGTTTTCAATTCTTCTAGTAAAACACTATCAATATCGCCATTAATAATGGTTTCAAATTTTTTTGTTAATTCCCTCGATAAAGAAATATTACGTTGAGGATAATGCATTTGAACTATTTGTAAAGTGTCTTTAATTCTTAAAGGAGATTCATAGATAATTAAAGATCCTTCAAAAAAACGGTGTTTCAATAACATTTCTGTTTTAGCTTTTTTGTTTTTAGGTAAAAAACCTAAAAACAAAAACGGAATATCAAAAGAAGAAATGCTAAAGGCGGACAAAAAAGCCGCCGGTCCTGGCACAGAAGTAACATAAAAACCTGCTTTTTTAATTTCTTGCACCAACAATAAACCCGGATCACTAATTAAAGGAGTGCCAGCGTCACTAATTAAAGCTATTTGTTTGCCGCTCTCTAACAAAGATAAAATCTTTTGCACCCTTTGCTTTTCGTTATATTGATACAAAGAAAGTAAATTGTTTTTAAATTGATAAAATTCTAATATTTTATGAGCTCTTCTAGTATCTTCCGCCAAAATATAATCAACTTTTTTTAAAATTTCTAACGCACGAAAGGTTAAATCTGACATATTGCCGATAGGAGTGGAAACCAAATATAAAGTTGGTTTCGGTTCGATAAAGGTTTTTTGTATTATTGCCATATTTTAATGATTTTTAAATTTTAAGTTAAATTTAAAAACTCCTTTTGTTTTTCTATTTCTAACAATAAAGTCATAAAACAAAAATTAGCATTGAAAAAAACATTCTTTTGCTCTATTTGTTCCAATATATCTAAATATTTATTAATATGTTCTAAAGATAATTCATCAAAAAAAGTTTTTTCTAATAATTTTATAGGAAAAGTAAAAGATAAATTATTTTTTTTATAATATAAATCTAAGAAAAATTGCATTATAATTTTTAAAAAATCACTAACAAACAATTTATCTTCAGTTAAAGACTTAGCTTCTCCGAATAAATAAACAAAATCATTCTTTTTTTTAAAATTATCTAAAAACAATAAAAAGAATTTTTTAAATTCTAAATAATAATTATTTTTTAAAACATCTTCTGTTCCGTTGTGAAAACGATTTAATAAACTGATTAAAACATCATCTAAAACTGTGCCTGTATTAATTTCTGACGAAACTTTTTTTTCTTCTTCGTCTTTCGTCATATTATCTAACGAAAAAACTTGTGTACGCGAAAGAATAGTAGGAAGGACAAGATCGCGATTGTTAGTTAATAAAATCCCTAAAATATTTTCACTAATAGGGTTTTCTAAAAAATAAAGTAAACTGTTAGCTGCTTTAACATGAAGATGTTCAATACCTTCAATAACATAAACTTTTTTTCGTTGAAACAAAGAAGTTTGGTTGAAATAATTTTGCATTTCCAAAATTTGTTCTTTTTTAATGGAATTGTTTTTTTTATAACTTAAATGATAAAAATTAGGATACGAAAAATTTTTAATTAAATTTTCTAATTGAGGGTCAAAAGGAGAAGTTTGTAAAAAGTTATGAACTAATTCCAACATAAATTCATGTCTACCTTCTTCGGTACTGCCTTCTATTAAATAAAGGTGAGATAATTTTTTTTGTTCAATAATAAATTTAAATTTTTCCAATAAACGTTGTTTTTTATTCATAATTTTATTTTAAACAATCTTTGTATTTCTGTTTCAATGATGGATTGTATTTCTTCCAAAGGCTGGTTAGCATCAATTTTAAAAATTCTCTGAGGAAATTGTTTATGCAAATTTAAAAAACCTCGTCTAACTTTTTGATGAAAAGATAAATTTTGCAAATCAAAATATTCTCTTTTATCTTCTCTTTTGTCTTTTATTCTTTGAAGTCCTATTTGAGGTTCTAAATCTAAATAAAAAGTAATATCAGGCATCGTCTTCAACGCAATAACATTAATTTTTTTAACAAATTCTTCGCCTAACTCTCTAGCGTAACCTTGATAAGCCAAAGAAGAATCTATATAACGATCGCAAATCACTATTTGACCTTTTTTTAAAGCTGGTAAAATAACTTTATCTAAATGTTCTGCTCTATCGGCTGCATATAATAAAGCTTCCGTACGAACGTCTATTTTATTATCAGAACTGAATAAAAGACTTCTTATAGGAAGATTAGTTTCACAACCTCCCGGTTCTTTAGTTAAAATAACTGCATGTTTTTGAATCATTTTTTTAAACAAAGCGTTTGCGAGAGTGGTTTTACCTGTTCCTTCGCCGCCTTCAAAAGAAATAAACATATCGAACCACCTTTTTAATAAAAAATTTTTGTTAAAACAAGACCACAAGGAGGAGCCAAATAAGAAAATTGTTTACCATATGTTAAGTTTAACATATTTTCCAAGTCTAATAAAGTCTTTTTTTTCTGCCCGATCCTAATTAAAAAACCTACTAAAAAAAGAATCATATGTTTTAAAAAACCTTTACCGTGAAAAACCAAAATATATTGATATTCGGTTTCTTCTAAAAAAGCGTCATAAATGATTTTAACAGTGGATTTTTTTTCGTCTTTATTGTTGGTAAATAAAAAAAAATCATGTTCACCTTTAATTAAAGATAATGCTTTTTCAATTAAGGTAAAATCCAAAGATTCAAAATAAGTTTGAAAACGGTTATTAAAAGGCGTTAATTCTTTTTTAGAAAAAAAATACTTATAAATTTTGGATTTAGTATGATAACGAGCGTGAAAAGCATCATACACTAAAGAGAGTTCCGCGACCTTAATATCTTTCGGCAAGACTTTATTTAAAGCTTTTTGGAAAAAATAATTATCAATCAAAAATGAAGTATAAAAATGAACTACTTGACCTTCAGCATGAACCCCTTTATCAGTGCGACTAGCGGCGTAAGTTATAATTTTTCGTTTCGTAAGACGAAACAAAACATTTTCTAAAACGGACTGAATTGTGATTGATTTAGGTTGTTTTTGATATCCGTGATAATTAGTGCCATCATAACTTAAAACCAATTTATAAGTAAACTTTTTCAAATCAAAAACCTCTCTTTTATTTTATAATAAATCATAAAATAAAAAAATATTTTTTCCCCCTTTTTTAAAAAAAACTCCATATAAAAAATGATAAAATAGTTATTAAAAAAAGATAATCTTTTTTTGTCATTTTATAATGATTTAATTTAGTGCGTTTTTTGCCTAAAACATATCCACGTGCTTCCATAGCGTTAGCTAAAACTAAAGATTTTTGAAAAGATATCACAAAAATAGGAATTAATAAAGATAATAAATTATAAATCTTTTTAAATAAATTTTTAGTATATAAATCCAAACCTCTAGACATTTGCGCTTTAATAATCTTTTTAGTTTCTTCCATTAAAAAAGGAATAAACATGAAAATCAAAGATATCATGATGGAAAAAAATTCTAAAGGAAATTTTAGTTTTTTTAAAGGTTTTAAAACGATTTCCAAACCATCATTTATTTCCATAAAAGAAGTGGTTTCGTTAAATAAAGTTATAACAGTTAAAATCAATAAAATCCTAATAAATATTAAAATAATTTTTAATAAATCTGTTTTTTTCAAGAATAATTGAACCGTATAATCTGCCTGTATAAAAGGTATTTTGTGTGTTTTCAACAAGTTAAAATGAGAAGTAAGAAAAGGCATTGCCAAGAAAAAGATAACAAACAAAAAAGAATAAATATTTTTCGGAAATATCTTTTTAAAAACAAAATAAAAAACCCCTAAACTGAAAAATATTAAGTAAACATTCCACACTTGAAAAGAAATGTCTCTTCCAGCTTCTTCTTTTAAAGAAATATGAAAAATTAAACTTAATACAATAAGAAATTTCAAATGAGAAATACGTTTTAACATTTTAACGACAGAAAAATTCAGATGTATTAACAAAAAAAATAAAATCAAAAATAGAAAAACGAAAGGTCCGAAAAATAAAGCTGTTTCTAATATGTTTTTTTCTTTGAAAAAAAAAGAGACATCTAAACTAAAAATAATTTTAAAAAACGCAATGATAGCGATGATTTTAATCGCCGGATTAATGCTATATAAAAAAGATTTTTTCTTTAAATCAGTTTTTTGTTGTAAATCGGAATTAATCATCTAAACCATTATTTCCTTCATAAAATTTTTTTAAATATTTCAACATCTCTTTAAAAGAATAAACAGGAATAAAGGGGATGTTCAATTCTTTGTCTAAAAAATGCGCCAGTTGGAAAGTTTGCGGTTTATAAGCTTCAAATTTATTGAATTTTTCATTCATAAAAAAGTCTTCTTTAGAACCATCAAAAATAATTTGACCTTTTTCTAACAAAATCACTCTATTGGCGTATTCTGATACTAAATCTATATTATGAGTGATAAAAATAATGGTTTTTTTTTCTATTTGAAATAATTCTTGAAAAAAATTCATAATTTCAATTTGACTTTTAACATCTAAACCTCTTGTAGGTTCATCTAAAACTAAAATAGCAGGATCCATAACTAAAATGCCAGCAAGAGCCACTTTTCTTTGTTGTCCGCCAGATAATTTAAAAGGAGATGAAATAAATAAATCTTCTTCAATGCCTAACCTTTTTAAAACAGCAATAGCTTTCTTTTCTGAAGTATTATTATTTATTTTCAAATTTTTAAGCGCAAAAATAACATCTTTTAAAACAGTTGTTTCAAAAAGTTGATATTCAGGAAATTGAAAAACTAAACCAATTTTACTTCTCAAAGAAGATAAACATTTTTCAGGCGTTTTGGAATTTATTTTTTGCCCAAAAACTTCTATTTCCCCTTCTGAAGGTGTCAATAAACCGTTCATCAATTGAACCAAAGTAGATTTTCCCGAACCAATTTGACCAATTAACGCGATAAATTCATTATTTTCATTAATTTTTAAATTAATTTCTTTGATAGCATGTGTTTTTGTTTTATCATAATAATAACTTACATTTTTAAACTGTATTGCCATAAGATTTCCTTTATTTTTCGCAAAGATTCTGTTTTTTCATGAGATAAATTTTCATCTTTTTTTAATAATTCATAATAAAGTTTCAAAGATAAGGGTAAATTAACAAAATATTTTTCCAAAAAAGAAGGTTCTTTAATCAAATTTGCTGGTTTATCATGTTTTAATAGATGACCTTTTTCTAAAATAATAATCTCATCACTTTGTAAAGCAAAAGATAAATCATGTGTGATAGTGATTAAAATCTTATTTTTTTGTTGATGAATGTTTTTGATAATATTATGAATCTCTTTAACTCCTTGAGGATCTAAAAAAGCCGTTGGTTCATCAAAAATAATAATTTCTGGCTCCATAGCTAAAACAGAAGCGATAGCGACTTTTTGTTTTTGACCGCCAGACAGTTCTTGAGGTTTTTTGTCTAACAAATCATAAATACCTAAAGAACGAGACACCTCAAAAATTTTTTGTTGCATTTCTTCTCTTGGTAAATTTTGGTTTTCTAGACCGAAAGCGATATCGCTTCGTGCATCGAATCCGATAAATTGATAATCAGGGTTTTGAAAAACAATCCCCATAAGAGGACGAATATCAGACAAATTATCTTCATTCAATTCTAAACCGTTGATCATAATTTGTCCTTTTTGGAATTGCAATAAACTGATTAAAATTTTAACTAAAGTAGACTTGCCTGAACCATTATCGCCTGTTATAGAAACCCATGTTCCAGGATTGATCTTAAAATTCAAATCATGAAGAATTTGTTTTTCTTTGTAACTAAAATTTAAACCTTTAACAATTATCATTTTATAACCTAATTTTATTTATTTTAACCATTATAAAAATAAGAATAATTAAAATAAAATTGATCATTTTAAATATTCTTATTATAAAAAATAAAAAGGTATATTGTTTATAATAAGAATTTAATCTAATAAGAAAAAATATACTTTTTTAAATAAAAATTAATGATTTGGCACATCAAAACAGACCAAATGAATCAATTTTGTTTCATTTGGCAGAAAAAAAGAGAAATAACTTTTCTCTATTTAATAAAAAAACTTATTTGATCAAAGATTAAACAAATTGTATGATTGCCATAGGGGCGGCGTCGCCTTTACGAGGTTCAGTTTTGATAATTCTAGTATAACCGCCCGGTCTGTCTTGATATTTGGCAGATAATTCGTTAAATAATTTTTGTAAAACAGTTTTATTTTCATCTATTTTTTCGTCAAACATTAAAAGAGATGCTTGTCTTCTTGCGTGTAAAGTGTTTTTTTTACTTAAAGTTATAGATTTTTCAACTGCTCTTCTCAATTCTTTAGCTTTAGAAAAAGTAGTTACAATTTGTTCGTTCGCGATCAAACTGGAAACTAAACTTCTTAATAAAGATTTTCTTTGAGGGGTAGTACGTCTTAATTTACTGTAAACCATTTTTTAATTTTAACCCACTTTCTAAAAAAATATTTTATTTGTCGTTTATTGGCATATCGAAACGAAGTTCTAATTTGTTCATCTTTGCTTTTAATTCATTAAAAGATTTTGTACCTAAACTGTTTAATTTAGAAATATCTTTTTCTTTTTGACTCACTAATTCTTTTACAGTATTAATGCCTGATTTTTTCAAACTATTTAATAGTCTCACGGACAATTCTAATTGTTCGATTTTCCAATCTAAAGCATAATTGTAATTTTCAATTTCTGCTTCATAAATAAAGTCATTTTGTTGTTCTTGTTCGCATAAATTAACTAAAACATTAAAATGATCTGCTAAAATTTTAGAAGCTGTAGATAAAGCTTGTTTAGCGGTAATAGCTTTATTAGTTTCGATATCAATTACTAACTCTTCTTTGTTGCCTAACTTTTGTTCCACAGTGTAAGTTGTTTTTACAACTGGCGTATATAAAGAATCGATAGCTATAACTCCGAATTGGCTTTTATTAAAAACCTTGTTATTCTCAGCACTTTCATAACCAATACCTCTTCTTACTGTCACTTCCATACGGAAACGAGTGTTTTCTGATACATGAGCTATTACTTGATCTTTATTAATGATATCAACTCCATCAATAACATTAAAATCTGCAGCTGTTACTGTTTTTTCGCCTGTAATATCGATTTTCAACTTTTGTTCAAAATCTTCATCTTGATCTTGGGAATCAACAGCAATAACGACTTTTTTTAAATTTAAAATGATAGTCATAATATCTTCATAAACACCGTCCATAACGGTAAATTCATGTTCTACACCATCAATGTGAACGTTTACAATAGCGGTACCTGGTAAAGAAGATAATAAAACTCTTCTCAAAGAATTTCCGATTGTAGTTCCGTATCCTTTTTCTAAACGTTGGATAACAAATCTTTTATCAAAAGCATCATCATTTTCATTGTCAACTAACAAAATAGGTCTTAAAAATTTTAATTTTTTCATTTTCTACTCCCTTAATTAACCACGAGGACGTTTAGGCGGTCTACAACCATTATGAGGAATAGGAGTAACGTCTTTAATAGCAGTAATTTCTAAACCTGATTCTTGTAAAGAACGAATAGAAGTTTCTCTACCTACTCCTGGTCCTTTAATAAAGACTTCAACCTTTTGCATTCCTTGAACTTTAGCCAATCCTGCTACTTTTCTAGCTACTTGTTGAGCTGCAAAAGAAGTTGATTTTCTGCTGCCTTTAAAACCTAAAGAACCTGCACTGCTCCAAGTGATTACATCGCCTTCTAAATCGGTAATAGTCAATATGGTATTATTAAAAGTAGTATGAATATGAGCTATACCAAAAGGAACATTTTTTTTAATTTTTTTACGCTTTATGCGTTTTTTTTGAGCCATTTATTATCTCCCTCTTTTCGCGTTCTTATTGCTTTTTTTATCTTTATTAACACTTGAAGTTAGTTTTTTACGATTTTTCTTAGCCGTCTTAGCGTTGTTTCTAGTTTTTTGTCCTCTTACTGGTAAGCCTTTACGGTGGTGTATTCCTCTATCACAACCGATTTCCATTAAACGTTTAATATTTACTAAAGTAGTCTCACGTCTTAGAGCTCCTTCGCTCATTTTACTTAATTCATTTCTTATGCTAGATAATTGTTCTTCAGTTAAATCTTTAACGCGAATATTTTCATCTATATTTAATTCACTTAAAATTTGCTGAGAAGTTTTAAGTCCAACACCATAAATATAAGTAAGCGAAATCACTACTCTTTTATCGCGAGGAACATCTATTCCTGCAATTCTTGCCATTTACAAACTCCTTTCCAAATTACCCTTGTCTTTGGTTATTGCGACGATTTTTTTTATTTATAATATAAACTCTTTTTTTGCGACGTACAATGATGTCATCAGCACTACGTTTTTTAACAGAAGCTCTAACTTTCATTTTAAATATCTCCTTTTATTTAAAAAAATATTATTATCTTTTATCAATATAACGATAAACAATACGCCCTTTAGAATCTACTTTAACTTTATCACCTAACAAAATACGAATGTTATTGCTACGTATTTTGCCTGAAATATGAGCAATAATAATTTTTTTATTAGAAAGTTCTAATTTAAATTTAGCATTAGGTAAAATGCCAACTACTATAGCATCATCAAATTCAATAATATTTGGATTAACCATATTTATTTTTATTTTCCTATTTCTTTGTTTATGTTAATGTTAAAATTTCATATCCGTTTTCGGTCACTAAAACTGTGTGTTCAAAATGAGCACTTAAGCTTTTATCTGCTGTTATAGCGGTCCAACCGTCATTCAATATTTTAACTTCTTTAGTACCTAAAGTAAACATAGGTTCAATGCAAAAAGTCATTCCTGGTTGTAAGATGTAATCTTTATCAACAAAATCAAAATTAAAAATATAAGGTTTTTCATGTAATTGCAAACCAATTCCATGTCCTGAAAAAACCTCAACTATACCGTATTTATTCTTTTTACCAATTTCAAAAATAGATGCAGAAATATCAGAAATGCGATTTCCTGGTTTAACTTGTTCTATTCCGGCGAATAAAGACTTTTCAGTGTTTTCCAAAAGAGTTGCTACTTTTTTAGAAACTTTACCTATGGTGTAAGTCCAAGCTGAATCAACATAATATCTTTGATATTTGATACCCATATCAATCGTAATGATATCGCCTTTTTTTAAAATTTGTTTTTTAGATGGAATTCCGTGCACGATAGCTTCATTAACTGAAGTGCAAATATAACCATCAAAACCTTTATAACCTTTAAAAGCGGAAACCACTCCATGTTTTTCAATTAATTCACGAGCAATCATATCTAAAGCAAAAGTAGAAACGCCTTCTTTTAAAGAAAGGATTAATTCTTTTCTTATAGAAGATAAAATTTGACCTGCTTTTCTCATTATAGCAATTTCATTTTCTGATTTAATTATTATCATAAAGGGTGACCTGCCTTAAATCTAAACATAATGATTTCTTTTTAATTTATAAAATTTTATTATTTAAAATAATTTTTTGTATAATTTCTTAACGTTGTTTTGAGTCGTTATACGTTGCATTACTTCAACTGCCACACCTACAACAATTAAAAGACTAGTGCCGCCTAATTGAACTTTGAATGTGTTGTCAGAATCATTAGTCCAAACAAAAAATTTAATAAATTCGGGTAAAGCGGCTAAGATGGTTAAAGCAAAAGCGCCGATGACTGTTACTTTAAATAATTTTTGAGTAATTTTATAAACCGTTTCTTCTCCAGGTTTTACCCCTTCTAAGTAAGCATCTTGTTTTGATAAATGTTCGGCAATGTCTGCCGGATTGATAGTTATAAAAGTAGAAAAAACTGAAAATAACAAAATCAATAATAAGTAAACAAAAAAACCTAAACCTAAATAATTACTTTGAGAAACCTGAAATCGATTTACCCATTGGGAAAAACCATTTTCGGGTCCCAACAAAAGAGAAATAGTTCCAAAAACTTGCAATAAACTATTGGCTAAAATAACTGGCAAAATTCCTGAAGTATTAAGTTTTAAAGGGATATGATTTTTTATTTTATCATTATTTTGTTTAGTAGCGTAAGTGATTGGAACTTTTAAATAAGCAGCTGATAAAATTACTGTTAAAATTAACAAAATTAACAGAACTACTAAAGTGAAGATTCTTTTAGCTACAAAGTCTGGATTGTTGACATTGGTTAAAAATTCCAGCGTTTTATATAAATTTTTACTTACACTAATTGCTACAAAAATAGAAATACCGTTTCCTACCCCTTTAGAAGTGATTAAATCAGCTAACCAAATGCTAATGAAGGCTCCGACCACTAAAAAAAACACTATTGTTAAAACGTGTGCTTTATTGTTAGCGAACGAGGTAATTCCATCGCGTTGAATAGAAGATAAAGCCAATCCTACCGCAAATAGTAAAGTCAAAGAACGAGCAACTAAATTCGTTTTATATTTTCCTCTTTCACCTTGTTCTTGCCATTCTTTCATAAAAGGGAATAATTTTTGCGAAAACTGGACAATAATAGAGGCAGTAATATAAGGATAAACCCCTAAAGATAAAAAATATATAGAACCATTAACTTCAAATAAACTAGACTTAGAAAGTTTAAAAAGTTCTTGTTTAAAGTCAAAAAGAAATTTTTCTTGAAACGTCACAGAAGGAATAACTAATTTATTACCGATAACAAAGATAAATAAAATAACTAAAGTAAATAAAATTTTTTTAATTATTTTACCTTTATCACGAAGAAAATCTATTACCATTTTCATCTTATGCTACCTTCAATATTTCGACATTTCCGCCAGCTTGTTGAATCAATTCTTGAGCTTTATTAGAAAATTTAGACGCTTGTACTGTTAATTTTTTAGCGAAAGTACCATTTGCTAATATTTTGATATCAGAAGTGTTTTTCTTGATAAGTCTTTTTTTCAATAATAATTCTCTAGTAACTACAGTATCATTGTCAAAAATTTCTAAATCTTTTAAATTAATTAAAAAATATTTTTTTGGATTAAAATTGTGGAACCCTCTTTTAGGAATTCTTTGGAAAAAAGGGATTTGTCCACCTTCAAAACCTGGTCTAGTGCTACCGCCAGAACGAGCTAATTGGCCTTTATGCCCTTTACCAGAAGTTTTACCATTACCACTACCTGGACCACGACCTAAACGTTTAGTTGTTTTTCTAGCGCCTTTAACTGGTTTTAATAAATGTAACATAAAATTAAACTCTCCCTTCCAATACTTCTTTTACCACAACTAAATGATGTATTTTTTTAAGAACTCCTCTAACAGTAGGAATATCTTCTTTAATCACTTTTTGATTAATTTTTCTTAATCCTAAGTGGTGAGCGTTTTTTACTTGATTAGGAGTTCTTCCGATTAAACTTTTATATAAAGTAATTTCTAATTTTTTCATTTCGCTATTCCTTTAATTTTCGCTTCTAAAGAAACTCCTCTTACTCTTTCAACGTCTTTAATAGTTCTTAAATTTTTTAAACCATCCATTACAGCTCTTAAAACGTTAACGGAAGTTCTTGAACCTAAAGACTTAGTTAAAATATCGCTAATTCCTGCTAATTCCAAAACAGTTCTGGCAGCTTTACCGCCAGCAACGATACCTGTTCCTTTGGAAGCTGGTTTTAAAAAAGCTTTTGTTGCGCCAAAATGACCAGTAATTTGGTGAGGAATAGTAGTTCCTACTAAAGCGATATCAACCATTTCTTTTTTAGCTTTTTCTAAAGCTTTTTTAATAGCATCAATGATTTCTTGCGCTTTACCAGTAGCAAAACCTACTTTTCCTTTTTTGTCGCCGACAACAACTAAAGCGGAAAAACGAAAACGACGTCCACCTTTAACAACTTTGGTAATTCTGTTAATTTTAACTACTTTTTCTTCGATGGAAGAGACTTTTTTATTAACGAATCCTTTTTTCATTCTATTTACTTTCAAAATTGTAAACCTTCCTTTCGGGCAAAATCAGCTAAAGCTTTTATACGACCATGGTATAAACGTCCGCCACGATCAAAAACAACATTAGTAATGCCTTTTTCTAAAGCTTTTTTAGCAATCAGTGTGCCTATATCGGAAGCAACCTTTGTATTAACTACGTTGGCATTAATTTCTTTACTATGAGCACTGCACAAAGTAACTTTACGTTGATCATCGATTATTTGTGCATAAAAATATTTATTAGAATAAAAAACATTTAAACGTGGTTTAGCATTAGTTCCTATCACTTTTTTTCTTAAACGTAAATGACGTTTTTTACGTAAAAATTGTGAAGATTGTTTATTAATCATAGCTTAAATAAATGTCCTTTCTTATTTTTTAGCACTTTTACCAGCTTTTCGATGAATATATTGACCAACATAACGTATCCCTTTTCCTTTGTAAGGTTCTGGTTTGGATAATTTGGCACTTTTAGCAGCAAATTCGCCTACAAATTGTTTATCTACACCTTTAAAGGTAATTTCTGTGCTTTTAACGATTGTTACTTCTAAACCAGCAGAGATATTCATAACGATCGGATGTGAAAAACCTAAATTAAAAGTTAAAGTTGAGTCTTTCTTTTGAACGTTATAACCTAAACCAACGATTTCCATTTTTTTAACAAAAAATTGATCTAAACCGGTAATCATATTATTTAATAAAGCTCTTGTAGTGCCGTGAATTTTTTTCATAAAAATTTTATCATTAGGTCTTTTTACAGAAATTAAATTATCTTTATAATCGATTTTTAAAGAAGGATTAAATTGATATTCTAATTGTCCTTTAGAAGATTTAACTGTAATAAAATTGTTATCTTGAATGTCCACTTCTACACCTTTAGGAACTGTAATAACTTTATTTCCTACTCGTGACATGTCTTTCTCCTTAATAGTTACCAAATATAAGCTAAAACTTTGCCACCGATTTGAGATGATAAAGCTTCGTGATCAGTTAAAATTCCTTTAGAAGTAGATATTAAAGCTACTCCTAATCCGCTTAAGACTCTAGGAATTTCATCAACGCCAACATATTTAGAAACTCTTTTTAAACCTTTAATTGTTCTTTCTTTCGTTTCGGAATTATATTTTAATTGTATAATAACGTTTCTTTTAGTTACATCTAAATTAAAATTTTTAATAAAACCTTCTTTTTTAATAACTTCTAACATTTTAATTTTTAACTTAGAAGTCGGAACTAAAACTTTTGCATGACGCATCGTATTAGCATTGCGGATTCTTGTTAATAAATCAGCAATAGGGTCTGTCATAACCATATTTGTGTTCTCCTTTTTTTATTACTAACTAGCTTTTGTAATACCAGGAATTTCGCCTTTATTAGCTAATTCACGAAATTTAATTCTAGATAATCCGAATTTTCTCATATATCCTCTTGATCTACCATCAATCTGATCTATATTTTTAAGACGGACAGGAGATGATTCCACAGGAAGACGAGATAAACCTTTATAATCTTTTTTTTGTTTTAACTCAAAACGTAAGTCTTTATATTTTAAAAATAAAGCTTTTTGTTTTTGGTTTTTCGCTATTCTTGATTTTTTAGCCATAAAAACTCCATTTTATTTATTTTTTTTAAAAGGTATGCCGTGAAATTCTAATAATTTTCTAGCATCTTCATCGTTTTTTGCCGTAGTGACAATACAAATATCCATTCCAAAAATTTTTTTAACTTTATCAAAACTAATTTCAGGGAAAATAATTTGTTCTTTGATGCCAAGCGCATAATTCCCTCTACCGTCAAAAGACTTAGTAGGAACTCCTCTGAAATCTCTTACACGAGGCAATGCGATATGGATTAATTTGTTTAAAAAAGATTTTTGTTTGTTACCTCTTAAAGTAACTTTTAAACCGATTGGCATTCCTTCTCTTAAATTGAAGTTAGAGATAGATTTTTTAGCTTTAATGATAACAGGTCTTTGTCCGCTGATAGCAGTTAATTGTTCTGAAAATTCATCCAAAACTTTAATGTTAGTAACAACTTCGCCCATCCCTACATTGATCACTATTTTGTCTATTTTAGGAACTTGCATTACTGATTTAAAATTAAAAATTTCTTTTAAAGCCAAAAACGAATTATTTTCAGCACAATTATTCTCTTTTTTCATTTATTCAAACCTTCTTTATTTAGAAATATCTAAAGTAGTGCCTGATTTTTTTGCATAACGTGCTTTTTTACCTGACTCAAAACGGTAACCAACACGTGTAGGCACGTTTTTAACAGGATCTATTACAGCAACATTAGAAACATGAATAGGCAATTCTTCTTTAAGGATATTTCCTTTATTTTCATTGTCTGAAGGAGTTTTATGTTTAGTAGCAATATTTATTCCTTCAACTAAAACTTTTTGTTCTTTAAAAAAAACTTTTACTACTTTTCCACTTTTAAGAGTTTTTTTGCCTTTTTCATCAGTTGAAAAACGATCTTTTCCAGCGATAATAGCAACTATATCTCCTACTTTAATATACATTCATCATACCTCATATTATAAATACTTCTTTAGCTAAAGACAGAAATTTAGAAAAATTATTATCTCTTAACTTTTGATTTTTAACAACAGGTCCGAATATTCTTGTTCCTTTAAGTGTCATATCATCTTTAACAATAACAACTGCGTTATCATCGAATTTAATATAACTGCCGTCTTTGCCTTTTAAACCATGTTTAGTACGTAAAATTAAAGCTTTTGCAACTGTTCCTTTTTTAACTGCGCTAGAAGCAATAGTTTTTTTTACAGTTACTACAACTAAATCGCCTATATGAGCGTAACGTTTTTTACTTCCGCCAGGAATACCAATAACTAAAACCTCTTTAGCTCCGCTATTGTCTGCTACTGCTAAACGAGTATTTTTTTGAATCATATTTGAGACTCCTTATTTTTGGCATTGACAACTTTGAATAAACGGAATTTTTTAGTTTTAGAAAGAGGTCTTGTTTCCATAAAATTAACTAAATCGCCTACTTTTGCAACTTCTTTTTCATCGTGAACATAAAATTTGTTAGTTTTTTTCACTCTTTTTTTGTATAAAGGATCTTTTTTGTAAGTATCCACAGCAACAGTGATTGTTTTTTGCATTTTATCAGAAACAACTACGCCTGATAAAATCTTTCTAGAATTACGCATTGAAATCAACCTCCTTTTCTTTTTTTTGAATTTTATTTTATTGAAATAAAGAATCTGCAAAAAAATTATATATTTTATTTGCCAAAATTATTTGCCAAAAATATATATTTATTTTTGCGTATCTAATTCTTTATTTTTTTCTTTGTTTTCCGCTTGTTCAGTTTCAACTTCTGTAGTTTCCGCTTTGTCGTTTTCTAATGGATTATTTTGAATTAATTTTTGTTCTTCAACTGATATTTTAGAATCTTTTGGGGTGTTCTCAACAACTACATTGTGAGATAACTTTCTTTCATTTAAAACTGTTTTCATTTGTGCAATTATGATTCTTATTTTACGCACACGAGAAGTATTTTTTGTTTTAGATAATTCTAATTGTAATTTAGTGTCAAATAATTCTTTTTTAAAATGAAGAATTTTATCGTTTAATTCTTCGTTTGTTATTTTGCGAACGTCTTTGATTTTCATTATTCTTGACCTCTTTTAACGATTTTAGTTTTAATAGGTAATTTATGAGATGCAAGTCTTAGAGCTTCTTTTTCTGTTTTTTCTAAATTATTAAGATCACTAACTTCAAAAAGTACTTTGCCTTTTTTAACAACCGCTACCCAAAATTCAGGAGCACCTTTGCCGGAACCCATCCGAACTTCTAAAGGCTTTCTAGTTAAAGATAAATGAGGAAAGATGTTTAACCAAACTTTACCTTCTCTTTTCATATGACGAGTCATAGCAATACGAGCAGATTCTATTTGTTGGCTAGTAATCCAAGCTCCTTCTTTTGCGATAAGACCATAATTACCATTATTGATCTTATTTTTACCTTTAGATTTTCCTTCGTAACTTACACGATGTGGGCGACGGTATTTAGTTTTTTTTGGCATTAACATAATTATTTACCTCTTTCCCCATCTAGGACGTTATTTTTGTTTTAACATTTTTATTATTGTTAACTTTTTTTGAAAATGGTTTTTTATTTTCAAATTTTGGTTTTCTATCAGAAAATTTAGATCTTCTGTCGTCAAATTTTGGTTTTCTATCTTGAGGATTAACTCTTTTTTCATCATGTTGAGAAACTAATAATTTCCTAGTATCTTCGATAGTTTGTTTAGGTAAAACTTCGCCATGATAAATCCATACTTTAACGCCTAAAACGCCATAAGTAGTGTGAGCTTCTTCAAAAGCATAATCGATATCCGCTCTTAGAGTATGAAGAGGAACAAGTCCTTTAGAAAGGGTTTCTTGTCTAGCTATTTCAGCGCCGCCTAAACGACCAGAAATAATAATTTTAACACCTTTAACGCCTGTTTTTAAAACCTTTTGCGCTGTCATTTTTTGAGCAGCTCGGAAAAAAACTCTTTGTTCTAATTGGATAGCTAAATTTTGTGCTACCAACGTAGCCACTTTATCAGGGTTTTTAACTTCTAAGACGTTTAAAATAATATCTTTTTTTTTAATCAATTTTTCGATTTTTTCAACTAATTTATTTTTTTCTTTGTTTTCAGGTCCAACAACTATGCCTAATTTTGAAGTGTATAAAAAAATTTGGATTTGTTCTTTGTTGGATTTTTTAAAACGTTGAATTTCAATACGGGAAATAGTTGCTTTAGGATAATGATTATTAATTAAATTTCTGATTTGATAATCTTCAAGAATTAAATTAGGAACTTGTTTATCTTCGGCGTACCATTTGGAATCCCAATTTCTAATGATTCCTAATCTTAAACCGATTGGACTACTCTTTTGACCCATTTTTAACTATCTCCTTTCCTTCTATTTGCTATTTGTTGGATGGCTGATTGCTTTTTAACTGTTTCCTTTTCTGCCGTTTTGGAAGAAACAACTATTGTAATATGAGAAGTTCTTTTCTTAATTTTATCAGTTTTCCCTTTAGCTCTTGGCAATAAACGAGTTAAACGAAGACCTTCATTAACAAAAATTTCTTTCACGTATAATTCTTCTTCTTTAAGGCTAAAATTATGAACAGCGTTGGCAACAGCACTTTTTAAAAGCTTTGAAACGATTGGAGATGCTGCTTTTGGAGTAAACATCAAAATTGCTTGCGCTTCTCTAACGTGTTTGCCACGGATCAAATCCGCTACTAAACGTGTTTTTCTAGGAGCAACAGACATCTGATTTGCAATAGCTTTTACATTCATATGTTTAATGCCTTTCTAAATTATTTTTTTTGAATTTTTTTATCTTTTTTAGCATGTCCACGAAAAGTACGAGTTGGAGAAAATTCACCTAATTTGTGTCCCACCATATCTTCTGTAATGGAAGAAATAACGTATTCTCTTCCGTTATAAACAGCGATTTTGTGACCGATAAATTCTGGTAAAATAGTGGATCTACGTGAACGCGTTTGAATAACTTTTTTATTTTTTGTTGCGTTCTGTTTCAGTACTTTTGCTAATAAATGTTCATCATAAAAAGGACCTTTTTTAATCGAACGAGCCATAAATTTACCTCTTTATTTTATTTCTTACGACGTTTTAAAATTAAACTATTAGAAAATTTATTTTTTTTACGTGTTTTAACTCCACGAGCTTTTTTACCCCAAGGAGTCATAGGCGACTTACGTCCAATAGGAGCACGACCTTCTCCTCCACCATGAGGATGATCGTTAGGATTCATTGCAGAACCTCTAACAGTTGGTCTGATAGATAAATAACGCGTTCTTCCTGCTTTACCGTTTCTAATCAACTTATAAGTTTCATTCCCTATAACGCCGATAGTAGCTCTACAAGTGGATAAAACTTGTCTAATCTCTCCAGAAGGCAAACTAAGAACAATATATTTTTCTTCTTTTTTAACGATTTGAACAGAAGTTCCCGCGCCGCGTGCTAATTGTCCGCCTTTACCAGGTTTTAACTCAATATTATGCACGAAAGAACCAGCAGGAATATTTTTTAATGGTAAAGTATTACCTACTTTAATTTCAGCATTAGAACCAGCAGAAATCTCAGTCCCTACAGTTAAACCTTTAGGAGCTAAAATATATCTTTTTTCTCCGTCTTTATAATGGATTAAAGAAATATTAGCGTTACGATTTGGATCATATTCAACAGTAGCAACTTTGCCAACTGTATCGTCTTTATTACGTTTAAAATCAATAATACGATATTTTTGTTTTACTCCGCCGCCATGATGCCTTACAGTAATTTTTCCTTGATTATTTCTTCCACCTGTACTTTTTTTAGAACGTAATAAACTTTTTTCAGGTTTGGAAGTAGTGATCTCGTCAAAACTTTGCAGTCTCATATTACGACTACCATTAGATATAGGTTTATATTTTTTAATAGACATACAATGGATAACCTTTCTTTAATTTTTTTATTTTGAATCAGAATCGCTAAAAATGTCTATTCTTTGACCAGGAACTAATTTAATGATAGCTTTTTTATAAGATGCCGTATAACCTTCGTATTTACCTTTTTTTTTGTATTTAGGCAAAACGTTACTAGTACGTACAGCTAAAACTTTAACATTAAAAATGTG
The DNA here is from genome assembly GCF_000300695.1 of Italian clover phyllody phytoplasma str. MA1. NCBI lineage: Bacteria > Bacillati > Mycoplasmatota > Mollicutes > Acholeplasmatales > Acholeplasmataceae > Candidatus Phytoplasma > Italian clover phyllody phytoplasma. Next base: position 6,974 of record NZ_AKIM01000007.1, on the reverse strand, counting down.
TTCAACAGCTTTTTTAATTTCTATTTTATTAGCTCTTTTATCCACTTTAAAAGTGTATTCGTTTTGTAATTCTAATTTTTTATTAGTAGCTTCAGTGATAACAGGAGTTTTAAGCCATTCATAATATTTAATCATTTTTTAAAACCTCCTCGAAATGAGCAATAGCACCTTTAGTTACAAATAAACGTTTAGCGTTCAAGATTTGATAAACACTTACATGAGAAGCACTTTCTAAAGTTACTTGAGGTAAATTATTAGTAGAACGCATTAAATTTTCAGTTATTTCTGTAACTATTACTAAAACTTTTTCTGTAATTTGTAAATTTTTTAAAATTTGTTGAAATTCTTTAGTTTTTGGTGTTTCTAATTTTAAAGATTCAACTACGGTTAAGTTATTGTTTTGAGTTTGCAATGACAAAGCGGAATTTAAAGCTAATCTTCTAACTTTCCAATTCATTTTAAAATCATAATCTCTTGGTTTCGGACCAAAAGCAACTCCACCGCCTCTCCATAAAGGAGAACGAATCGTACCGTGACGAGCATTGCCTGTGCCTTTTTGAGCCCAAGGTTTTCTTCCTCCACCGGAAACTGCAGATCTATTTTTAGTTGAATGAGTGCCTTGACGCATTGCCGCTCTTTGTTTGTTAACAACATCATATAAAACTTGTTGATTAGGTTTTATGTCGAAAACTTGGTCTAATAAAACAATTTCTGAACTCATTTTACCATTTTGATCAAAAACATTACATTTAGGCATTTGGATTCTCCCTTGTCATTTTTTTCACAGCAGTTTTAATTATTAAGAAACCTTTTTTAGGTCCTGGAACATTTCCTTTAATTAAAAATAATTTTTTATCAGAAACAACAGAAACTATTTTTAAATTTTGAACAGTAACTGTTTCACAACCCATGTGTCCAGGTAATTTTTTTCCTTTAATATTACCTTTAATAGGTCCCATTGAACCAGGTCTTCTGTGATATCTAGAACCGTGACTCTCAGGGCCTCTACTTTGGTTGTGTCTTTTAATTGAACCAGCAAAACCTTTACCTTTGCTAATTCCTACAACATCAACGATTTCTCCTGTTTGGAAAATATCTTGTGTTAATGTTTGTCCTACTTCTAAAGAAACTAATTCGTTTTTAAAGTCAGGCAAAAAAGATAACTCTCTAACAAAATACTTAGGAGTAGTTCTGGCTTTACCAAAATGACCGATAAGTGGTTTTGTGGACGATTTTTCTTTTTTAGAAGCGAATCCTAATTGAGTGGCTTGATAGCCATCTTTTTCTATAGTTTTTTGTTGTAAAACAACATTATCAGAAACATCCACAACAGTAACAGGGATTACAAATCCTTGTTCATCAAAAATTTGAGTCATTCCTAATTTTCTTCCTAAAATTCCTTTAGCCATTTTGCTCCCCTTTCTTAAAATTATCAAAATAATTTTTTTATTTTTTTAATTATTTATTTATTTTTTTAAATAAATATTTACTGAATATGGTAAATTAATGTGCATTAAAGCATCGATTGTTTTAGCATTCGGATTAATAATTTGAATTAAACGTTTGTGAGTAGAACGACCAAATTTTTCTCTACTATCTTTATTTACAAAAGGCGAACGTAAAACAGTAAAAACCTCGTTTTTAGTTGGAAGAGGTATTGGGCCTTTTATCTGAGCTCCTGTTTTGGAAATACTAGTGATAATTTTTTTTGCTGCTTGATCTATCAAATGATGATCGTAAGTTTTTAAAAGAATTTTAACAACTTCTTGTTCTTGAGCCACTGTTCTTATTCTCCTTTCTTGATTTTGATAATGACAATAACTTCCTAAATATATTTTTTTATAAAACAAATATTTTTTTTAATGCGATAAATAGTTAGTTTTTATAAAAAATAAAATATTTTATATTATTTTAAAAAAGAAACGTTTTGAAATAATATAAAATGTTATAAAGTTTTGAAATAATATAAAATATTATAAAATTTAAATAATTTTTATTATATCATAACTAAAAAAACAAGCATTTTTATTATATATTAAATTTAAATTTATTGCAAATAAAAAGATGTTTTTATTACAAAAATAATGTTTTTTTTAAAAAACAAATACTTTATTATCCTAAAGGCAATCAAAATATTTGGTTTTTTAAAAAATTTTTAAATATTTTTAACAGCTGCTCTTAATTTTGCCGAACGACTGCGAAGATTTAATTTTAATTCTTCCTCACTAGGACAAATATTTTTTTTAGTTATAATTTTCAAAGGAGAAGGAGGAATGTCTTTTTCTTTAATAGGCAATTTAGGGAAAAAATAATTATAACTGTTTTTTTTAAAAAAGTTTTTAACCAAACTATCTTCTAAAGAATTAAAACTAATCACTACCATTTTACCATTTTTTTTCAATAATTGAAGGCCTTGTTGCAAAGCTTTTGTTAAAACTTGCAATTCTTGATTTACTTCCACCCTTAAAGCTTGAAAAACTCTTTTAGCGCTATGACCTCTTTTGTCCTTTTTACCGTAAGAAAAATAAAATTTATCAGTAATTTCTACCAATTCTAAAGTAGTTTTTAAAGGGCGTCTTTTAACAATTTCTTTTGCTATTAAAGTTGATTTAGGTTCCTCGCCATAAATAAAAAAAATATTTCTCAACTGTTCGTAACTGTAAGTATTAATAATAGTTTGAGCCGATTGGCTTTGGTTGCGATTCATTCTCATATCTAAAGAAGCATCTTTTAAATAACTAAAACCTCTTTGAGGATCATCAATTTGAAAAGAAGACAAACCTAAATCAAAAATAATACCATCAATAGCATTGATATTTCTTTTCGCCAATTCTTCTTTTAAAAAAGAAAAATTATTATGAATTAAAGTAATTCTTTTTTCTTCTTTAAAAATTTCTTGACATTTAGAAATAGCAAATAAATCTTGATCAAAAGCATATAAAGAACCTTCAGAAAGTTTTTGCAAAATCGCTGAACTATGCCCTCCTCCGCCTAAAGTGGCATCAACATAAACGCCTTGAGGATTAATATCTAAATATTGGATTACTTCCTTTGTGAGAACAGGAATGTGAATATCTGGCGTCACTTGTTTAGTTCCTTTTTCATCTTTAGCCATAACCATTTTTTTATTTAAAAACTATTTTAAAATTATCGTTAATAATTTCTGATAAAGCTTTGCTGACAATTTTTTTACTAGGAAGTTTGAAAGAAGATAAACTATTGTTTTTCTCTATCACGTGAGCTATTTTACCAGATAAAAAAGCTAATTTATATTTAGAATCAATTCTTTTTAATAATTCATCAATAGAAGGACGATTAATGCCTTCGTTTTTATCTTTTAACATATTCTTTTTCAACCTTTTTTATTTAAAATTTCTGTTAAATAAAAAGAAATACTGTTTTTAACTTTAGAATGTTCAGCAATGATGATAGAAATGATTTTATCAACAGCTTTATCAATATCATCGTTAACTACGATATAATCATATTTATAAGCCAATAAAAACTCTTGATCTGCTTTATCCATTCTTTGGCGGATAATCTCTTCAGATTCTGTATTTCTTTTATTTAAGCGATTGTATAAAGCTTGTTTTGCAGGAGGAACAATGAAAATAAAAACAGCGTCTTTGCTAATTTTATGTTTTCTAATTTGTAAAGAACCTTGTACATCAATTTCTAAGATAACTTCTTTACCTTCTTCAACTTGATCTAATACTTTGTCATAAGGTGTTCCATAATAATTACCGATAAACTTATTATATTCTAAAAAATATTTTTCTTTAATTTTTTGTTGGAAAAACGCTTGATCAACGAAAAAGTAATCTTTTCCTTCTATTTCCCCTGTTCTAGGGGCTCTTGTTGTCATGGAAGAAGAATAAACAAAATTATGACCTTCTTTTTTCAACAAAGCCTTTGTAAGAGTGCCTTTTCCAACACCTGATGGACCTGAAATTACTATAACTAATCCTTTTTTATGTAATCTCATATTTGTCATATCCTTTCTAAATAATTTTTATAAATTAATTTTTATAAATTTTAACACCTTGAATCAAAACGAACAACCAAATTCAATAATTTATTAGGAACATAAATAGTTTTAACGATTTTGCCTTTTTCCACTAAGTTAGCGATTTTGTGATCTTTCAATGCTAATTCTAAAATAGCTTCTTTTTCTTGATCTTTATCAGCTTTTATTTTAGTTTTCACTTTACCGTTAATTTGAACCACAATATCTACCGTATCAGCAGTTAATAATAATGTTTCATCATAAGTAGGCCATTGAGAATAAACCAATTCTTCTGAAGATTCTAAAACTGTTTGGTTTAATTCTTCTGTTAAATGAGGCGATAAAGGGTTTAACAATTGCAAAAAGATTTTCATTTGTTTTTGATCTATTTTTTGATGTTTATAAGCTTCATTAACAAAAATCATCAACTGACTAACAACTTTATTAAATTTTAAATTTTCATAATCTTCTGTAACTGTTTTAATCGTTTGATTCATTATTTTCTTTAAAGGAATAAATTCTTGCGAAACGATTTCAAATGAATCAAACATGTTATAAACACGGTTTAAAAACCTTTGTACCCCTTTTAAACCTTGTTCGGACCAACTTTTACTATCTTCTAGAGGTCCCATAAACATCATATAAATTCTGAAAACATCAGAACCATATTTTTCTAAAATCAAAGAAGCGTTAACAGCGTTTCCTTTAGATTTGCTCATTTTCAAATTATCATGACCTAAAATCATGCCTTGATTAACTAATTTTAAAAAAGGTTCTTTACTGGAAACCAAACCTAAATCAAATAAAAATTTATGCCAAAAACGGGAATATAATAAATGCCCTACTGCGTGTTCTGTTCCGCCAATATAAAAATCAACTGGCAAAAAATAATCTAATAATTCTTTCGCTTTATCGGAGTTTAAAGGAATCATACCTAAATAATTTTTTAAAATATAACCGATGTAATACCAAGAACTGCCGGCTAACTGAGGCATGGTATTAGAATCTCTTCTAAATTTTTTACCATCTTTTTCAAAATATATCCAAGAGAAAATATTAGATAAAGGTGATGTTCCGTCGCCAGAAACAACAATCTTTTCCACTGAAGGTAATTCTAACGGTAACTCCTCATCAGAATTTAAATAAATATTATCGTTTTTATCATAATAAACAGGGAAAGGTTCGCCCCAATATCTTTGACGAGAAAAGACCCAATCATGCATCTGATATGTAAAATTAACTTGTCCCCAATTATTTTTTTGAGCCACAGCGATAATTTTACGATTCGCTTCTTCATAATCAAGACCGTTTAAAAAGTCACTATTAATAAAAATACCGTCTTCCACCTTAATTTCTTTTTCTTCTTGAAGTTTTTTCTTTTCAGAAGGAGAATTTTGGGTTTCTTCAGGTAATTTAGCAATAGGGATCATTTCTAAATCATATTTACGAGCGAATTCAAAATCTCTACTATCATGATAAGGAACGGTCATAATGGCTCCCGTACCGTAATGAGGTAAAACATAATCAGCGATCCAAATAGGGATCTTTTTTTGATTAGCGAAGTTAATAGCATAACTACCTATAAAAACTCCAGTTTTTTCTTTATTAATATCTCGTTCTAAATTCATTTTACGTTTAGTACGGTCAACGTATTCATCTACTTCATTCCAACGATCTGGAGTGGTTAATTCAGCTACTAAAGGATGTTCTGGAGCTAAGATTAAGGTTGTTACTCCGAAAATAGTACTAGGTTTAGTAGTAAAAACTGATATCTTTTTATCTTTGACATCTAATAAAGAAAAAACGAAAATAAAACCTTCTTTTTTGCCAATCCAGTTTTTCTGCATTTCTTTTAATTGAGGCGGCCATTCTAGTAAGTCTAGGTCATCTAAAAGTCTTTCAGCATAATCAGTAATTTTTAAAACCCATTGTTTCATCTTTTTTTTGACTACCGGATGAGACCCTCTTTCAGAGACTAAACCATCCTCAGTAGGAACAACTTCTTCGTTTGCTAAAACAGTCCCTAATTCTTCGCAAAAATTAACTTCTATCTCTTGTAAAGAAGCAAGTTTTTTTTCATAAAGTTTTTTAAAAATCCATTGAGTCCATTGGTAAAAATAAGGTTCGGAAGTAGATAATTCTCTCTCCCAATCAATCCCTTTACCTAATTTCTCTATTTGTTTTTTAAAATTATTGATGTTTTTGTAAGTGAAATCTTTAGGATGATTACCAGTATTTAAAGCATATTGTTCAGCCGGCAAACCAAAAGAATCCCAACCAAAAGGATGTAATACATTATATTGCTGCATCCTTTTTAACCTATTAACGATATCACTAGCAGTATAACCCTCAATATGACCCACATGCAAACCTTGCGAAGAAGGGTAAGGGAACATATCTAAACAATAAAATTTCGGCTTTGTTAAATCTTCACTAGTTTTAAAAGTTTTGTTTTTTGTCCAGTTTAGTTGCCATTTAGATTCAATTTTTTCGAAATCATAACATAACATAAAAAAACCCCTCAATATTTAATTTTGACTAATTGTATTATTTAGATGATTTTAGTTCAACAAAATCACAAACTTCTTGAACAGTTTTAAACTGTTGTAAAGCCTCATCGCTAATTTTAATATTAAAAATTTGTTCTAATTTAAATACTAAGTTAACAGCATCAATAGAGTCAATCCCTAAATCTTCTTTTAATCTAGTTTCCAACATAATTTTTTCCTTAGGAATGTATAATTGTTCAGAAATTATTTCTTGAATCTTTGTTAACATCTTTATATCCTCGATTAATATATTATTTTAATACTTAAAAAATTTATACAAATCATATAAGAATATTATATATCATATATGATTAAAAATACCGAAATAAACATATTTTTATTTTAAAAAAAAACAAAAAAAAAGGAAAAAAAAAAAAAAAAACGACACTAGTCAAGAAATTAGAATCGGGGGCTGGAAC
>NZ_AKIM01000006.1:0-308 GCF_000300695.1 Italian clover phyllody phytoplasma str. MA1 | reverse complement strand
AATATAATATATAATATAGAGTATTTTATAAACATAATTTAATATTTATAATATGAAATTCATGATTACAATAATTTATATAAATTAAATTATTTTAAAATAAAAAAATATTTTTTGAATAAAGGGGTATTGATTAAATGGCAAATATTAAACAACAAAAAAAACGTAATAAGACTAACGAAAAACGTAGATTAAAGAATGCTTCTTATAAATCTTCCGTTAAAACAGCAATTAAAAAATTTAAAGCTGCTGTGGTAGCTTCTGAAAAAACACAAGCTTTAACATTATTAAATTACGTTAATAAAAAA
>NZ_AKIM01000005.1:0-337 GCF_000300695.1 Italian clover phyllody phytoplasma str. MA1 | reverse complement strand
TTAATTGCCTTGTTTTTCTATTAGTTCCAACCACATAACCGATAAGAAACCAAATGATACCACCTAATAAAAAAGTCACGATTAAAGTCAATACAATGTTTTTGTTATTCATTGCGCAACTATATCCCCATTTGTAAAAAAGGACAACAAAGAAAACTGCTAAAGCTACTAAAAATACAATTAATACTGTTATCATTCCTGATGAAACATTAGACATTCCTTCATTATACATTTTATACCTCCATTTGTTTTTTTAAAATAAAATATTTCAATAATATTATATATTATAATCCTCAAAAAAAAACAATGAGGCGCCCCGCAAAAGTGGTACCAAAAG
>NZ_AKIM01000004.1:0-527 GCF_000300695.1 Italian clover phyllody phytoplasma str. MA1 | reverse complement strand
ATTCGATCTTATAATGATTCTTTATACATTAAAATATGTTATTTGGCGTTCATTTTTCGCTGTTTAAGTGTTTATTTAACAACCAAACTTATAAAAATTTTTATTTATCTTTTTTAATTTAGTTATTTTCATTTATTCTTAAATTCATAATATTTTAAATCTTGATATGTAAATCCAACTTTTATTAAATCGTTATATGTAAATATTTTTAAATCCAGCATCTCTTAATTCATCAATTGTATACCCAGCATCTTTTAAATCCTTAACTGTATACCCCCCAACACTATATTTTAAATCCCTAGCTGTATATCCGGCATCTCTCAATTCCTTAGCTGTATACGCAGCATATGTTAAATCTTGAAATGTATATCCGGCATCTTTTAATTCTTTAGCTGTATAACCAACATCTTTTAATTCATCGGCTATATATCCACCATCTCTTAATTCATCAATTGTATACCCAGCATCTCTCAATTCCTTAGCTGTATACGAAGCATATGTTAAATTTCGAAATGTATATCCGGCAT
>NZ_AKIM01000003.1:0-343 GCF_000300695.1 Italian clover phyllody phytoplasma str. MA1 | reverse complement strand
TTTTTGGGTTTCGAGGCGATCTAATATTAATTTTTGATTTATTTTGATTAGTTCATTGTGATTTTTCATTATTTTTTCTGATAAATTATCTAATTCAGGATTATTAGGTGAACGATTCATATCTATGGCTTTATCATTTAAATAAATTTGTAGGTTTTTTTCTTTAGCTTGTTTTTCTAACGATTCTCGTTCGCGAAATAATTGTTCTGCCTTAAGTTTTTGCTGTTCATAATAACCGATTCCATTAAGGCCATCAAAGGTATAATGAATTTCAATCATTGATTGAGTTCTTCCTCGGTGATCAATTTCTTCCCATTCTTCTTTTATATCAGCTTTGGTTTCT
>NZ_AKIM01000002.1:0-855 GCF_000300695.1 Italian clover phyllody phytoplasma str. MA1 | reverse complement strand
TTGCACATTTTTTTGACCAAAATAACATAATTACGTAAAAAAAAATTATAATTTCATTTTCTTAACGTAATTTTAACTTTTTTTACTTAAATATATAGTGTAAGGTAAAATATTTAAAAAAAATATCTTTTGAAGCTAAAGAATTATTAAAAGGTTTAGAAACTTTTTGAAATTTAACAAAAATATTTCCTTAGTTTGAAAAGATATGAAATTATCTACTTATTTTTAAGTTTTAAAGAATAATTTTTAAGCTAAAATTTGTCTAAAAAAACGTAACAGTGCACTCCTATCTAACAACACACAACCACAACTGGTGAAACTATTAAGTTATAGAATAAAACATAAGAGGATAAAAAGTCTTATGGACTCAAGAAAAAAGCAGAATCATAGTAGTCGTTGGAGTAAAACTTAATTTGGAATAGTTAAGACAATCGACCAACCACGGAGAATAAGAAAGCTATTCACAGGGCGAAAGGGAAAATAATGTTTTAATTTTGCGTCTCAATTCTATAGAAACATTATAACCGCGGAATACTTGAAAACTTAATCGTACGGTGTTGTGCGGAGCTCAACGTAATAACTAGCAATAGCCAAACGCGTTGAATATATCACGATTTATTACCATATCATATATCTATTTTATAGAAAAAATAAAATTATTCAAGTTCTGACAAAGGCAATCAAATCTTTATTTTCAAATTTTTTTAAAAATGAAAAGAGGTTAGGAAGCGAACTATAATTCCATTTCAGAGATTTTTAATCATCAAAAAATAAAAATCAATTAAATGTACGTTATTGTTTGCCAAAAATATAATATTTTATAACATTTAATGCTTTAAATTTTCTAATTTAACT
>NZ_AKIM01000001.1:0-2909 GCF_000300695.1 Italian clover phyllody phytoplasma str. MA1 | reverse complement strand
TAATTTAAGAATTGAAACAAAACAATCAATAAAAAATAAAGGAGTTTTAATAAATAATGTTTAAATTAAAAAACCAATTTAAAATAATAAGTATTTATTTGTTTATTTTTTTGGGATTATTATTAGTTAATAATAATCTATTAATGGCGAATAATGCAAATTCTAATACCAATATACCCCGAAATAACAATGTTGACAACAATATATTAACACAAATCAGAACTTTGCATGATTTGTTGTTAAATGAAGCAAACTTATTTCAAGAACTTTATAATGCTACTAGAGATAATCTGCCACAAGATATAATAATTAATTTAAAAAATCAAATAAGAAATATACATATACAATCTGAAAATATTAGAATAAATATTCTTCCGAATCAATAATAAAAGAACTAAAAATATAAACAAGACCATCCCTAGGGTCTTTTTTTGACCCCAAACAACACACACAACAACTGGCAAAGCCATTAAACCAAAAAACCAAAGGAGGCAAACAAAACCATGAGAGAACTAAAAATATTACAAAAAACAAATTAAAAACTTGCTATCAAAGTTGATGCATGTTATAATGAATTTATAAACAAAAAGGGGTTTCAAATTATGGATAAAAACAAAATTGAGGCATTAAATTGTATGGTTATATTATGCCCAAAAAAATAAAGAATATTTAGAAAGAGATTATGATAATTCCCAAGATCGTTATTTCGATCCATAGAACCCCTAAACACTTTCTACGAAATCACCTCAAATGAGGAATAAAATCAAAGGAGATTTTAATTAATGTTTCAAGTAAAAAATCAATTTAAAATAATAAGTTTTTGTTTATTTGTTTTATTAGGAATGTTATTTATTAATAATAATAAAAAATTATATGCTTTCCCTGGAATAACTTTAGAAAAACAAAAGATCCGATTAGAATAAAGAAAAAATGAACTCAAGTTACAAGAAATAGTACTATCTCGAGAACCAAGAAATGATGTAAATATTGAAAGATTATGTCATGTTATAACAGAAATGGTTAAGATAGATATGGAAATATATATGATAATGCAACAGATTCAAATGCGAGATATCATACAATAACCCCAAACACACGAAATCCAAAACATCCCAAGGCCAATTGAATAATTCTAATAAAACATTAAATAATAATTAAATATAAATAAAAGGAGATTTTTAATTAATATTCAATTTAAAAAACAATTTAAAATAATTTATCTTTGTTTAATAACTTTCATAGGATTATTATTTGTTGTTAATAATTATCAATTAATGGCGATGAATAATAATGAATCTGGAACTAGTAATACTTCCGTCAATAAAATTCGCGAAAATGCAAGCAAAAAAAGTTAATGTAGAAAAATATAAATATCACAAGAAAGAAATAATCGAAATAATCTTCAAAAAATTGAAAATCTTACTAAAATATCAACAAATTTGACAAAATCAATTAATAATCAAAAAGAACAACTGAAAACATATAAAACACTTTAAACTCTTTAAATTATTAAAAAAATCTTTTAATTTATATGAAAAATAAAACAAAAACCCTCTCAGGGTCTTTTTTCTTTTCCTTAAACAAAACATCACGGATAGGCCATAAAATTAAAAACCAAAGGAGGCAAAAATATATGAATCAAACAAAATCTCTAAAAAAGTTTTTATAAACATTCTTTTATTAATCGTTATTTTATTCATTAAACCTATTTTCGCCCATAACTATAACTATTTTCACAAACAAACCAAATCACATATCAAATTAACAGATTACCAAACTCTTCAACAAGAATGGTTAAACACCCAACCAAAAATGAAAAAATACGACTTCAACGTTCTAGAGCGCGAAGATATCCCTAATATCTTAAAATATTTTAATCTTCGATGCGATGGCGTTTTGTATACGCCTAGTTATAACGCTTATCAACAAACCTATCTCTATTATCATTTCAAAAACCCTCCTCAAGTATAGGTTTTAACCTTGATTTTTAGGAAAATCAAAGTTACTCTTATTATTAACTACGTGAATTCTTTAGGGACACTGACCTTAGCATTAACTCCGTGAAATTGTTTAGATTTCTGAGATAGGTAAATACCGTTTAGCCAGGCGAGTTAAGACGTTTGTATTCAAACCAGGAAGGGATTTTATCCCCTGATAATTTAAATAGTCGAGCCAAATAACTATTTAGTCCTATCTTACAGGTCGTTTCAATTCCTTTCGACTTGGTTATTATATTACTATTCTTTTTGCGTTTAGGACCGTTGCAAGACTTTTCCTTGGAATTCTTTCTTCTTGCGGTATCTTCTTGGCTATGAACTTCACCTCAATCCGCTTTTATTCTCTGCTGTAATTTGCTATTCTTTCATTTGATAAACCAAAAATATAAAGTATGTGATTATCACACATTGCGATTCGTTAATTCGCTGTTAATAAGGCATCTTTGACACCCTCATTTGTGTTACAAATTCCTTTTAATTTTGAAAAACGAATTCTTTTTTTAAAATCATTTAACCAAGAAGGACTATTTTGATGCTTATTTTGCTCATATAAGAAAGGAACATTTATTTTAGTAGGGTTGATATATAATTTTTTCTTTTGCTTATCAAAAAAATATTTTTGTTCCAAAGCAGCGTCAAACTCTAAACTAAAAAAGCCTTTATTTAATTCTTGTAATACTACTTTTATTTTGGTAATATCTGTTTCCTTTAAAAATAATGTTTTTTCAGTAATGTTATAGTTAGTTAGTTAGTTAGTTTTATATGTGAAGTTAATAAAATATTAAATGTATCTGTATTAGCTAAAAAATTCATAATTTGTTTTAAAACGTAAATACATTTTATTCTTTTTGTTCCTTTAAATGGATACTTTCTAATGCATATTTAAAGCAAATAAAATGTCTTGTTCGTTCA